>CAYNRS010000097.1:0-6621 GCA_964399565.1 uncultured Ignavibacteriaceae bacterium | reverse complement strand
CTGGTTGACAGCAAGGCAACGTTCAAAGTAGTCCCTGGCCCTTTCGGGTTTCCCGCCAAGCACGGGCGGCATACTTCCTTCGATCGTGCCGAAAAACAGCAATGCGCCGCCGTGGTAATATGTTGAATCATTCTTGCGAACGAAATCCATCAGGGCTTCCACTTTCGGTAAATCCACCAGCACCTCCGGCTCGGTACGGGTGATATTCACATAGCTACCCCACGCAAACGCGGCCCAGAAAGCGGCGGGCACATCATCTTTGGACAAGGAACCTATGGATTTGGAAAAAGTCTCGAAATCCCGGTTCATTCCTGACCGAAATCCATCAGTCTTCGCCAGAGCCCTCAAAGCGAAATCACGTGCGCGTATGTAGAGCAGCCTTGCCCTCTCGACGCTGTCGTCTTCAACAAAGGCCAGCGCATAAGCGTTATATCCCTGGGATGCAAAGATCAGGAGCTTCTCGTTGTCGGGATCACCCTTGATTAATGCCTCAATGAGTTTCAGGTTTGCACCCAGAGACTCCCTGGCGAGCTCCGTGTCGGATTCCTCGTTGAATGCCTCAAAACCGTAGTCCATGATTCCGGCCATCGTTCTAATGGCAATGGTCTGAACACAGCCGGAAAACAGAATCGTTGCGAACAGAAGTGCCGTCCTACTCAAATTGATTGGATTCATAGCGCGGAAAAATATAGGGAAATAAAGAATGTGATTCAAAACAATCCTTCCCTTCACGTGTCCGTCCACGATTTGACAGTGATTTGATATTCGAGTATTTTCGGGAGGTCGAATTAATCCAGACGACGGGAGTGCATGAGAATCCTGCTGGTTGAAGATGAATTGAAAGTTGCGCGGTTCATTCGACAGGGCCTTGAGGCTGAAGGTTATGACGTCGATGTTGCCGCCGACGGCCAGACCGGTGAGGAAAAAGCCACCAGTGAGCAGTTTGACCTCGTTATCCTCGATGTTCTCCTTCCAAAGAAAAACGGTTTCGATATCCTCAACTCACTACGCCATAATGGGAACAGAGTTCCAGTGTTGATGCTCACCGCGCGCAGCGGAACGGAGGATATTGTCAAAGGGCTCGATACCGGCGCAGATGATTACCTGACCAAACCCTTCGCCTTTGACGAACTTCTTGCGCGCGTCCGCTCCCTTCTGCGAAGAGGAACGGAAGCAAAGAGAACACTCAAAGTCGCCGACCTTGAACTCGATACCCTTTCCCGCAAAGCCATACGCAAAGGCAGAAACATTGATTTGACAACTCGCGAGTACACCCTGCTCGAGTTCCTCATGCGAAAACTGGGCCGACTCGTCTCACGCGACCAACTTGCGAAGGAAGTCTGGGGCCTCAATTTCGACCCCGGGACAAATATTGTCGATGTCTATATCAATCACCTGCGAAAGAAAATCGACCAGGGGTCCGACATTAAACTCATCCACACTGAACGGGGAAAGGGCTATTTCATCTCGGAAAAGACCGCCTCTCTGTCGAAAAAATGACGTTCTTTCATTCGATTCGAACAAGGCTGACGATCTGGTACACCGCATGGCTGGGAGCCACGTTACTGGCCTTCGGCGCCATCTCGTATTTTGTCACGCGTCAGGTGTTAATCGAAAACCTCGACAGATCATTGCACAGTGAGGTCAAATGGGTAAACGAGTTCATCGAGCCCAAGGCGAAGAAAGTAAGACTCAAGCGGGCGGCGGTTCGTGAACTCCAGGAGCTCAAGAAAACGGCATCATCGACGACCCGAACGGAAGAGGAGCTGAAGGAAGAGGAGGAGCGCGCTGAAGTTGATGAAATGTGGAATCAGATTTATCAACATACGCTCCTGACTCCCCGTCGCCATTTCATTCAGATCCTTGACCGCAACAACGACCTCTTGTATCGATCACCGAGCCTGGGCAAGACCCAAATCAAATACCACGAAATCCCCTACGCCAACGTCCACATCACAACCATTCAGAGCGCCGAATTGCACGATTTGCGCCTGGCTGTGATGCAAAATGATATCGTGAAGATTTTTGTCGCTTTTCCGCTGGAGCCTGTAAACGAAGTGCTGGACAGCCTCTTTGCGAATTTCGGGATTATTGCTCCGCTTGCTCTTTTCCTCTCGATTATTGGAGGGTGGTTTCTCGCGCATAAATCCTTGAAACCGGTCGATGTTCTGACGAAGGCGGCACGGGAGATCACTGCTCAAAACCTGAACAGTCGGCTCCCCGCCCGCAACGTCGACGACGAAATAGGGAGGCTTACCGCCCAGTTTAACGACATGATAGGGCGCCTCCACGCGTCATTCTCCCAGGTGCGGCAGTTCTCAGCCGACGCATCTCACGAACTCCGTACCCCGCTCACCATCATGCGGGGAGAAATTGAAGTTGCTCTTCGTGGGCAAAAACTCAACGAGCCGACGCGCACACTCTTACACAGCATCCACGACGAGCTCGTCCGACTCTCCAATATCGTGGAAAGCCTGATGTCGCTCGTGAAATCCGATTCGGAAACGCCGGTCTTTCACTTTCAGGAAGTCTCTCTCACACAGATTGTCGAACAAATCGTCACGGACGCACGATTGCTTGCTGAACGCAAGAAGATTTCCGTACAGGTCGAATCGCTCGACCGGCTGAACGTGAAAGGCGATGCAACAAGGTTGCGTCAGCTGTTTCTCAACCTTGTCGATAACGCCGTCAAGTACACGCCCGAGAACGGATCCATTGGATTTTCTGTCTACCGGAGTAACGGGAGCGCCGTGGTGCGTGTTCAGGATAGCGGTATTGGGATTCGTCGGAAAGACCAGACGAAAATTTTTGATCGATTCTACCGCGGGGATCAGCCGAAGGGGAGCGAACACTCGGGGAGTGGCCTTGGACTTTCCATCGCGAAATGGATTGCTGAATCGCATCACGGAAGGATCGAAGTGATGAGCCGGGAAAAAAAGGGAAGCACCTTTACGGTGACACTCCCTTTGTCAACAAACCAACTCTGAGCCCGCTTGCTCCTCTGCCGTCCGCGACCGCGCGCCCGACAAACCTTGCATTTCCCTTTTTTTTTCGCTATCTAACGAAGAGATTCGAACTCGACTGATGGCTTCCTCCCGCCTCGCAACAAAACACAAAACGTATTTTTTCTCTGACGCTCATCTTGGGCTGGGTTCGAAAGACGAGGAACGAAAGAAAGAGCAGCGCGTTGTCGCGTTCCTCTCCCAGGTTCAACAAGACGCCCGACGATTGTTCATCGTCGGCGACCTTTTTGATTTCTGGTTCGAGTACTCTTCGGTTGTCCCGAAAGGATACTTCCGGCTTTTCACCAAACTCGCTGAACTGACGGAAAACGGAGTTGAGGTCTCTTTTCTGGCCGGCAATCACGATTTTTGGCTTAAAGGATATTTTCGGGACGAACTGGGGGTGAGGATTTTTCGAGAGCCGGTCGATTGTATGATCGATAACAAACGGTTTCTTATCCATCACGGGGACGGCCTACTGCAAAACGACACGGGCTACAGAATCTTGAAGACGATTCTTCGAAACAGAGTGAACATGTTCCTATTTTCTTTGATACACCCGGATATTGCCGGTGCTGTCGCACGATGGTCGTCACGGAAGAGTCGACGGCATACAAGCAAACGGCCTCTCGAGGAAGGCGATATGATTCGGTTCGCCGAGCAGAAGGTCAAGGAAGGATTTGACTACGTCATCATGGGCCATAACCATATGCCTCAATTTCGCAAGCTCGACAACGGAGTCTATGTGAACCTTGGCGATTGGATTACGGAAAATACGTATGCAGTTTTTGACGGAAAGAGCCTGGAATTAAAAAGATGGAACCGGCGTTAACCTGTGCAAAAGGATAAAGCATCGCGGGAAGTGAACCATGGGAAAAGAGAATTACAGCTCCGAAAAAATGAACCGGTACTTTAACGATCCATCGTACCGGCAGGGCCTTTTACGACAAGGGAGAGGATTCTTTACTGACCGCCGGAACATCTTTATTGTCTCTTGTACAGCAATTGCTTTTCTGGGAGTGCTGTTTGCTTTTCATGTGGTCTCCGGCCTTCCATCACTCGCTGAATTGGAAAACCCTCAGCCTGAACTTGCAACAAAGGTCTACTCTGAAGACGGTGAGATTCTGGACCACCTAGCATACAAGAATCGAACAAGAATTGGACTTGCGAACCTCCCGAAAGGTCTCGTGGAATCTCTCATTGCCACTGAGGACAAAGAGTATTACAACCATTGGGGGATTCATCTTGTGCGAGTGGGAAAAGCGTTTGTGAAGAACCTTATCGCTTTTAGAATTCGGGAAGGGGCAAGCACAATTACCCAACAGCTTTCTCGTAATTTGTTTTTGAAGCAGACTGACCGCCATGTGTTCGATAAGGTGACACGCAAGTTTCGCGAGCTTATTATGGCCGTTCAGATTGAACGCAACTTCACAAAAAATGAGATTCTGGAGCTGTACCTCAACGTTAGCTACTTTGGCCGCCAGGCATACGGGATCGAAGCCGCATCTCAGACATACTTTGGCAAACCCGCTTCCAACCTGGATGCTGCGGAGTATTCACTTCTTATAGGCATGTTGAAAGGTCCGTCGTATTACGACCCCATCAATCATTTGGACCGAGCGTTGAACCGCAGGGATATTGTTATTGGCCAGATGGTCAAAGATGGTCTGGTTACTCCCGAATCTGCGGAACTCATCCGCGCTGAAATCCCCGTCATCAAGGAACCCGAAACCGAATATCGCACAGGAATTGCCCCGCATTTCGTCGAATCGACGCGTCGCGAACTGATCCGAAAACAACAGAAATACGGCTTCGATGCCCTGCGCGATGGACTTCGGATCTACACCACGATCGACAGCCGAATGCAAAAGCATGCCATCCAGGCGATCGAAGAACACCTCAATGAGTTTCAAAAAGGCTTCGATGCCACGTGGGATTGGCGGAATTATCCCGATATCCTGCGCGACAATATCGAGAAGACCATAAGAGAATCCGAGGCATACAGAAAACTGAAAACTCCTGAAAGCCGCGACAGCTTGTTGCGGGTCATGCGCACGGACAGCGCCCTCGTCGACACGGTAAAACAGCTGGCGAAAACGGTTGAGGTTGGCTTTGTCGCAATCAATCCGCATAACGGGCATATTCTTGCGTTGGTGGGGGGCAAGAACTTCCGTGCATTCAAGTATGGATTAAACCACGTGACACAAATTCGGCGACAACCCGGCTCCGCATTCAAACCATTTGTCTATACGGTTGCTCTCGATAATGGGTATCCAGCATGTTACGAGCTTTTGAATCAGCCCGTTACGATTCCCATGCCCGACGGGACTCGCTGGACCCCGGCAAATTACGATTTATCCATAGGAGGAAAGTACACGCTGCGCGAAGCGCTCAAAAAATCCATTAATCTTGTCACCGTGCGGGCGATCCTCGAGATTGCACCTGCCAAACAGGTTGCGCAATACGCAAAACGGATGGGTATTGGTTCACGAATCCCGCCGTACGAATCCATTGCTCTTGGATCGGTTGAGGTTTCGCCTCTTGAACTCACCTCATCGTATTGCGTGTTCCCCAACGAGGGCGTATACGTCGAGCCCATTTCGATCCTGAAGATCGAAGACAAAGACGGAAACATCATCGAAGAGAACCGGCCCGAGAAACGGGAAGTGCTGAGCAAGGAAACAAGTTACTTGATGACAAACCTCATGGAAGGAGCTGTCAACGAAGGTACCGGAACCGCCATACGAAAATTCTTCTACCTTCCCGCCGCAGGCAAAACAGGCACGACAAATGACTACGGCGACGCCTGGTTCATCGGCTTTACCCCGCAAATCGTCGCAGGAGTCTGGGTGGGCTTTGACGACGGGAGGATCAAATTCGGTACTTCTGACGGACAGGGCGGAAGAGCCGCGGCGCCGATTATCGGCAGATTCTTCCAGCATGTGTACGAAGATCCCGACCTCAACCTGCCGGTGGAATACTTCAACAAGCCGGATGGAATCGTTCAGGATACAATTTGTGTCGACACGAAGAAGAAGGCCCGAGAATGGTGTCCGCAAAAGATGACCGAATTGTTTAATGCCAAATATCCGATCGGGCTCTGCGACAAGCACACGAGCGCGTTGTGGAACGAAGGAAGGGAAACACCGAGTAAGATCAACTGGTAGTTGCCAAGTGAAATGTGTTTCATCCGCTCTTATTTCACTACCACCATCTTGCGGGTCGCTGTGAATTCCGCCGTCATTAAAGTATAGAAATAGACCCCTGACGTCAGCGGTCGAACGTCTATATGGAGCATATGCGTTCCTCGCGAGTACATTCCCTCCGCAACCCTATGGATCTCTTGTCCTAACATATTGTAAAGAGTTATGCTCACGTGAGCCTCTCTTGGCAACTCGAAGTTAATCATCGTTCGAGGGTTAACGGGGTTCGGGTAATTCTGACCCAGCGAATACGCTAAAGGTTGGTCAACAGAGGATTCCATTCTAGTTACCACAGATCCGGCAAAATATACGACGAAGAGCCCTGCCTCGATGTCAGAAGCCAAGACTTTTCCCGAGTTAAAGAAAGGAAATGCACCCCAGTCCCCGTGGTAATCCCCGACAAGCCCGCCAACATA
>CAYNRS010000096.1:4165-6627 GCA_964399565.1 uncultured Ignavibacteriaceae bacterium | reverse complement strand
CGCTCCATGGGCGACCATTATCTTGTCATCCTTCAACGAAAATCGACATGAACCTCTCACCTCATCGCGAGAACAAATCATTCCTTTCAAGAATTTTCGGAACAGACTACATCCGGGAGCTGTATCCCGAAATTCAAACCTTCCGCAACAGTAGATTTGCAGTTGACGACGACCCTGAATTCAGCCGATTCCTCAAAAACAAAAGAATTGTTGTTGTTGGGCCGGCTCGAACTCTCCTTGGAAAGAACCTCGGCGCTTTCATCGATTCGTTTGATATCGTTGTGCGATTTAATGACATATTCGAACTTCTGCCCTTCACACAAGAACTGTCGACGGATATCGGAACAAGGATGGACATCGTATACTGCAATCAGGTTGTCCTCAGAAAGAACATTCTGAAACGAAAAGAGAGCATTCAACATTCCTTACTCTACAACTGTTCACGCGCTGGAGTGAAGTTCATTGTATGCACGAATAACAGCCTGGATTTCCTCGCATCAGGAGAGTCAGGCCCGACTTGTCCGAAAAAAGACAGGCGAATCGTCAGTGATTTCAAGACACTCCTGGAACGCATTGAAAACACCATGCGATTCAGAATTGTCTACGAAGTCAGTAAAACTTTGTCGAAATGGCTTGGCGGAAATTGGGCCAGAACGGGCCTGGTCGGAATTATGGATTTACTCCGTTTCGACGTCAGTCTGCTTTACGTGACGGGGATGACCTTCTATCATGGAGGCGGCCATCTCCTCTCAGGAGAATCTACGGAACTGCACCCCTTGAAGAATCGAGATGGAACCTGGGCTAAAGACACTTCAGGTGTCGGACATGATTCGTATCGTGAGTTAAAGCTCATGAAAATGCTCAAACAGAGTCTTGGAGAAAAACTCGAAGTCGACGAGGATTTGCAGGCCCTTATGAAATCCGATTAACCGAAGTCAGTCCTATGATCGCCCTTCTCAACCCAACAAGCGCAAAGTGGAAACACCGATTTCCGTTGTCGCTTATGTATGTCGGCGCCTTTTTGGAAAGCAAGTATCCCTATGAGATTGTCGACCAAAATCTTGACCACAACGCACCGGCACGACTGGAAATCATGGCACAGCACGGCGGATTGAAATATCTCGGAATCACCGTGATGCCGGGGCCTCAACTTTTTCAGGCAATTCCGATATCGAAACATCTCAAAGCAAAATTTCCTGCTTTGAAAATCATTTGGGGCGGGTATTTCTCATCGCTCCACGCTACGACCGTGCTTGGTTCAGGATATGTTGATTTTGTGGTGCGTGGACAAGGCCATGAGACATTCCTGGAACTCGTTGACCTTCTTGAAGGGAATTCGAAAGCCCACATGAACGACATTTACGGACTTTCTTTCCGAAGCAATGGAGATGTCATCCATAATCCTCTCCGAGCACCGGGAGACCCCAACCTTATTCCGCCGTTACCCTACCATAAAGTCCAAGGCCACAGGTATGTCGGCAAAACCTGTCTTGGCACAAGGACAGCGGCGTCTTATACGAGTTTTGGCTGTCCTTTTCTTTGCGGTTTTTGTGCGATTGCCAGCGTTTATCGTGCCCGGTGGCTGGCAAAAACTCCAGAACTTATGATATCCGAAATCCAAGAGTTGAAGCGGCGCTACCAGATCAATGCAGTTGAATTTTTTGACGAGAATTTCTTCACTTCGGAAAAACGCACGCTCGCGTTCGCGGAAAAAATGATTGGCCGCGATATTGCGTGGTGGGGTGAAGGCCGGCCGGATACCGTTTTAGACTATTCTGACGAAACGCTGAAAGCGATGAACCGCGCAGGATGCAAAATGATTTTTTTTGGTGCTGAATCAGCCTCTGAAGATGTTCTTCAACGCATGAACAAGGGCGGTACACAAACACCCGACACAGTCTTGCGTCTGACCGGGCGGTTGAAACAATTCGACATCATCCCCGAATTCTCCTTCGTCTTCGGCAATCCGAGCGAAACAGTAGACCGCGATTTCGACCGTAACATGCGCTTCATCCGAAGAATCAAGGACATCAACCCTCGAGCCGAAATTGTGTTATACATGTATGCACCAGTCGTTTTTGAAGAATCGGAACTTTTTCAGGTTGCGAAGAATTACGGGTTCGCCTTTCCAACATCGCTCGATGAATGGCTTGATCCCCGATGGCACGATTTTGATCTCCGGAAAACTCCAGTTATTCCGTGGCTCAAGGCACGACACTACACTCACTTCAAAAATTTTGAACGCGTCCTCAACGGCTATTTCCCGACCATCACTGACACAAAACTGTCGAATATGAAAAGAAAGATACTCCGTTGGATCAGCTCGTGGCGCTACAAGACCCACACGCTTCTCTTCCCTCTCGAACTGAGAGTCCTCTTTCGATTGTTCCGCTACAGGCAGCCTGAGATCGAAGGCCTTTAAAGCTTTTCGTGATGGCCATTCCTCTGAAAGTCAAACATCC
>CAYNRS010000096.1:2712-4155 GCA_964399565.1 uncultured Ignavibacteriaceae bacterium | reverse complement strand
GATTGATTCACAAATCCAACGACAGGAGTTTCCTCCGTTCCCTCTACCATTTCATTGTGTACAACCTCTTCTACCGGCGTACCCTGCGGCGAAAGACGACAATTCGTTGGAGGGAATTTCGACTCACCATCGAACCAACAGTTCTTCATCCAGGAATCTTCCGAAGTGGCAGAATCTTTGCAGAGTATCTGCGATCGTTGGAACTGACCGGAAAGAAGGTTCTCGACATGGGCACGGGTTCAGGGATACTTGCTTTGGCTGCGGCGTCCCGACATGCTGCTGTTACTGCGAGCGATAACTCTTCGATAGCCGTGCATTGTGCGACGGACAACTTTCGACAAAACGGATTTGTTGGGCGGATCAAGACAGTTGATGGACATCTCTTCAAATCGATAGCAAACCACGACTATGATCTTATCGTTTTTAATCCTCCTTACTTGACGGAGCCGACGGGGACAGCTCTGGAAGGTGCGTTGTTCGGAGGACATAACCTTTCAATTCTTGACGAGTTTGCTTCAACGGCAGGCAGTTATCTCAAGCCGGGCGGCAACGTGCTTCTGATACTATCGACTGATTCAGACATAGACAGTGTTTTGAGCAGTTTCCGCCGGCACAAGTATTCGATACGATTAGTATACCGGACGGAGACAACATTTGAGGACTTTCTCATATACCAATTCACTCCCCAGGCGCACGACCGGGATGACCTTTCTTTCGTTTGCCCATCATGCCAGGAGACATTAACCCAGGAAGTGCACGGATGGAAGTGTGAAAATGAGCGAATGTCTTTCACAAACGAATCTGGAATCCCAGACTTCGTCCTTCCTGGGCGACAAAGCGCCATTGCCAAATTTCTTGAGGTTTACAAATTAGTTCGGAAAAACGAAGGCTGGGGGTGTGAAGATCCGGTATACTACGAGTCGCTACCGTGTCGTGATACATCGGGAAGGCACTCATCCGTCTGGAAGATTCGTTCAAAGACTTTTGACACTTTTCTTCAAGAGTGCATCGGAGATGGGGGGAACGATCGCAGCGTTCTCGACCTCGGCGCGGGCAACTGCTGGTTATCGCGTCGACTCGCTGATAAAGGATTCCGTGTCACAGCCGTCGACATTCACACTGACCGTTACGATGGCCTCGGGGCAGCCCAAAGAATTACAGAACCCAACGATAACCGATTCATCTGCATTCGGGCCGAGTTTGACCACCTCCCTTTCCCCAACCACACTTTTGACATTATTGTTTTCAATGCTTCACTTCACTATGCGAAAGATCCGTACGCCACCCTGCGCAAGACCTTGCGCTTTCTCAGGCCCGGTGGTTCAATCTACGTCCTCGACTCGCCGATCTACCAGAGCGACAAGAATGGACAATCAATGATTAACGAAAGGGCCACTGAAGTGAAACAAAAACTCGGGGTTGAAATCCCTGATGAGTTCAGAG
>CAYNRS010000096.1:0-2702 GCA_964399565.1 uncultured Ignavibacteriaceae bacterium | reverse complement strand
TCTACGACCGTCTGTATCAGCTCAAGGACAATCTTTCTGTTCACTTCACACGACCGCGATATGGCATTGTTTGGAACACGCGAAAAATCCTGTCCCTTGTTCGAAGTAATAGACCATCAGCTTCGTTCGAAATTATCAGGATTCAGCAGCCAGAGGTTCATTCATGAACTTTGGTGCTTTCCTGAACACAGTAACTAACCGCAGCTATTCTCTTCCAATTGTGATCCTTTATGTTACAACGGGCTGTAATTTGCGGTGTGTCATGTGTTCATATCGGAATCCTCTGCCAAACGAGCTCTCACTCGATGAATTGCGAACCCTGGCTGATTCGCTCACACGGTTTGGCCTTCGCCACATCGTCTATTCCGGTGGCGAGCCTCTTATACGCCGCGACCTTCCGGAGATTTGCCGGCTCTTCCAGATTCCAGGAGTCAGTCAGTCCTTGCTCACCAACGGATTGCTTCTGGAAAAACGGTATGATGAAATCAGTCCTTTTTTGCGCGAGATCATTGTGTCTATTGACGGTCCCACTGCCGAGATTCATGACGACATTCGCGGTATTGAGTCGTTCAGTCAAATCTTAAAGGGGATCCGTAAAATTATGCGGTCACCTCGACGTCCGACGATTTCGCTGCGGACAGTGGTTCAGCGGAAGAACTTCAGACATCTTGGCGAGATGGTGGCGTTTGCCCGGTCTCTGGAAGTTGACCGAATCTCCTTTCTCGCCGCCGATGTCTCTTCCAGGGCATTTCACAGGGATGTTTCCGAAGCATCTCTGCGAGTTGATGATATCGTTCTCACGAGAGAAGAAACGGCTGAATTCCGTGAAATCGTTGACGGATGTATTACCCGATATTCGGCTGAAATTCACAGCGGTTTTGTTTCGGAGAATGAGAACAAATTACATCACATCGTTCAGTATTTCGAAGCCCTTGCCGGAAGTGCTCCATTTCCGAGGAATACGTGCAATGCACCAATGGTCTCGGTGGTCATTTCCTCAACGGGTGAACTTCTGCCTTGTTATTTCTTGCCGCCCTTCGGGTCGGTAAGGAAAAACGCACTTGAGCAAGAAGTGAATTCCGAAAAGATTCGCGACACACGAATCAGCGTGAGAGCGTATACCTTGGACCGATGTCAGAAATGTGTTTGCACGCTTGAAGTCTCGCCAATGACTGCATTCGCGGGGCGATTCTAGATCAGCTTTTCGTTGCATCTCACTCCAAACTTCTCTATCTTTTTCCGGCCAAAAATCCCGATTTCATGAGAAAAATCTACACTGAGCTAGCAAAAGCCGCCCAAGAAGCCAAATCATTTGCACATGCCCCTTATTCAAAGTTCCGTGTCGGCGCTGCACTTCTGACAAAAAGCGGAAAGGTCTACACAGGCTGCAATGTGGAGAACAGCTCCTACAGCCTTACAATATGCGCAGAACGAACAGCGATCTTCAAGGCCATTTCAGAAGGACAGTATCGCTTTAAGGCCATAGCCGTGTCTTCGGACGACCCGGGGTTTACGCCTCCTTGCGGAGCTTGCCGACAAGTGTTAATCGACCTTGCCGGGAATATTGATTTTGTTATGGTCAATGCGAAACGTCATGTCAAAATCGTGCCATTGAAGACACTCGTCCCTCTTGCGTTCACAAACAAGAATCTTCAGCGGTCAAAGAAAAAGAAATAGCCATGGACACATCCGCCTCACATATTATTCCTCAGAAAGTCGGATGGATTGAAGTCGTTTGCGGCTGCATGTTCAGCGGCAAAACGGAAGAGCTCATACGAAGGCTTCGCCGGGCTCAAATAGCAAAGCAAAAGGTCGCAGTCTTCAAACCGCGCATAGACAAACGCTACAGCGCCGAGCATATCGTATCACACAGCGACCAGTCTCTTGTGTCTACGGTCGTCGACGATGCGGCCGAAATTCTCAAGCTCGGAGGCGATGCCCACGTCATCGGCATCGACGAGGGACAGTTCTTCAAGCCAAACCTCATTGACGTCTGCGAATCCCTGGCCAATCAGGGAAAACGGGTCATCGTTGCGGGACTCGATCAGGATTATCGCGGAAAACCCTTTGAGCCAATGCCGCAACTTCTCGCGATTGCAGAGTACATCACGAAGACACTCGCCATTTGCGTTGTATGCGGAAATCCGGCGGACCGAACACAGCGAACAACGGGCGCTCAGGAAAGAGTCGTTGTTGGAGCGAAAGACATGTACGAAGCTCGTTGCCGCAGGTGCCACCAGCCTCCAAACGACTAGTGTCTCTTCTCATTCACTTTCCGGGAACCCAACCATGACCTTCCTCTCTTTTTTGCAGGGAATTGGCGGCATTGTCGTGTTGCTCGCGATTGCATTTCTCGTTTCCAACAACAAACGAAGAATTAACTGGCGCCTCGTTGCCATGGGCCTTGCTATTCAGGTGACTTTTGGTACTCTCGTCATTAAAGGTCAGGAGTTGGGTGCCGTTTTCTCTCCCCTCGGCTGGCCAAAAGCGCTGTTTGAAAAAATCGCGGAAGGTTTCGTTGTCATCCTCGGCTTTACGACAGACGGCGCGCGCTTTGTGTTCGGCAGCCTTGCCAACAGCCCCGGCAATGAGGGCTCGCTCGGGTTCTTCTTTGCGTTCCAGGTCCTCCCGACGATCATCTTCTTCTCTTCGCTCATGTCCTGTGGCGCCGGCCGACACTTGTCCTCCCATGCTGCGCGCTG
>CAYNRS010000095.1:0-6666 GCA_964399565.1 uncultured Ignavibacteriaceae bacterium | reverse complement strand
CTGTCTCCCTTTATTACGTTCCTTTCCACTCCGCCTTCCTTTTCTCCACAAACGCCTTCATCCCCTCCTTCTGATCCTCACTTGCAAACAACAAGTAAAAGTTCTTACGCTCGAATTCGAGTCCTCCTTCAATCGTCGTGTCGAATGACTTCAACACTGCTTCCTTGGCTAGTCTCACCGCCAGCGGAGGTTTGCTTGCGATATCCTTTGCGAGATCTTTTGCTTCCTGCAGGTAGTATTCAACCGGGACAATCTTATTTACCAATCCCCATTGCAGAGCCTCCTGCGCTGAAAACATTCTGCCGGTTAACACAAGTTCCATGGCTTTTGCTTTTCCTACTGCGCGGGTGAGCCGTTGTGTTCCACCGGCCCCCGGCATCACGCCGATGTTGATCTCAGGCTGCCCAATCTTCGCAGTTTCGGATGCGATAACGATATCGCAGGTCATCATCAATTCGCAGCCGCCACCGAGTGCAAAGCCGCTCACGGCTGCAATCAACGGTTTCTTGATTTTACGAATCTTGTCCCATCGCGCAAATTGGTCGCGAATCAGCATGTCGATCGCGGAAGCGTCTGCCATCTCTTTTATATCAGCGCCGGCGGCAAAAGCCTTTTCGTTGCCGGTAAGAATAATGCAGCGAACATCGTTGTCCTTATCGAGACTTTCCAACGCCTCAACGAGTTCTTGCATGAGAGCGATGTTGATGGCATTGAGCACATCCGGCCGATTGAATTGGACAATGGCGTAACCTGCTTCTTTGCTGAAGATGATGTTTGTGTAGTTTATTGTGTGTCGTCTATGAATGTTATTTCTTTTTGGGCGTCCGTCGGGTGCTTATTGACAACTCTCTCCTCAACTTTTCATAATCAATTGGTCTCTTTTCCGAAAATGCTCTTATCCCTTCTACGATTTCCGGGGCTGAGGTGTGTACGGTGAGCCAATCTCGCACGTGACCGATGGTCATGCTCCATGAAAAATCGCGCCAGAAATTCAACTGTTGTTTTGTGTAGCGCGTGCATTCCGGGAGTTTGTTGATGAGTTTTTTTGCAATGCGGTCCACCGAGGCGTCAAGTTGTTTCCGTGAAACGACTTCATTCACCAAACCCCATTCGAGAGCTTTTTTGGCGGGAATTTCTTCGCAAAGGAACAGGATTTCTCTCGCCCTTCGATCTCCCACAATCAGAGGAAGCCACTGTGTTGCTCCGGCGGCCGGGACACTCCCGCGCTCGGTTCCAACGTGGCGAATGAAGATGTCGTCCGCGGCAATAGCCAGGTCGCACGACATTTGCAGTTCGTTGCCGCCGCCGACCACCATGCCGTTGAGCCGGGCGATCGTGGGCTTGCCGATATTCGTGAGCCGTTCGAACGTTTCGACAAAGACGCCCATCCATTTGTAGAAATCATTCGGTTGATCGAGGAAATCTTGCTTCCACTCTTTGATATCCGCGCCCGTGCAAAACGCCTTTTCTCCGGCACCCGTAACCACAACAACGGCGATATCATCATCCCATGATGCATCTTCAAGGGCTGCGCCAAGTTCTCGAAGTGTGTCCAGGTTCAAGCAGTTGTGCACTTCTGGCCGATTGATGGTGATCGTGGCGACCCAGTTTTTTTTCTGATAAAGGATTGTCTTGAAAATGAATTGCTTTGAAGGAAGGCCGGAGTATTTTGACATAGAAGGATGGCAGGTTTAGTACAGATTGGTGGCCGAAAGGCTACGTTTCCTTAACGTCTGCAAAGAACATGGTGATGAGGCTACCGGCGAATTGCATGACATCGCGGGCAGCAGTCTTGCCTTCGGCCGAAGCGAGCGCTTTCTGCAAAGCATCCTGGTCGTCAAAATACATTTCTGCGATGAGGTAATGCTTTGGTTCGCCGATGGGCGCGCCGTAGATCTTCGCGACCTCGAGTTTGCGAAGCCCTGGCCATTTTCTTACCAGAGGCGTGTGAATGTCTGCATAATGTTGGTCGAATTCCTGAACATTCTCCGGTGTTTTGTACAGTGCAACGAGTTTCACCATGGTTCACCGTGTGTGAGATTGATTCATGTGAAAGACAATGCGACAAATATAGAGCAACACATACAGATAAGCAAGGATGATGGAATGTGGAAAATCGTGTTCTGAACGAACCTCTTTTTGGAACTCAACCAACCATTGTCAGCAAACCTAGTCATTTGCTGAGTTCATTCTTTATTTGTTTTTCGGTATTTTCTTCCAGCTTCGATGACAGACTCCGCAAATAGAACATTTCAATCCGTTGCTCCAGAAACACTTTTGAAGGCCATTGAATCAGCGGCTGCGCAAGCAGGCGTTGCTCCCCAAGATTTCATGCCAAGTGTGCGCGCCCAACTCAGAAAAACGCCGGATCCGCGCCGAGCGCTCAATAATCTCCAGCGTTTTCTCGCTTCAGCGTTTAGCGTCACTCTCATTCGGGAGTTTTCAGCCCAAAAGGTTCTGCTCGAGATTGCCCTTACTCTTTTCAGCCAGTCACAATATCTTGCGGACATTCTTGTTCGCAATCCGGAACTTTTTCCATGGCTCGTCTCCAGCGGCGCATTGAAAACAACAAAAACTCACGAGGCTTTTCTTGCAGAAGCCAGGAAGGCGGTTGAGCCTTTTGAACGAACAGAGAAGAAACTCGACGCGCTCAAGAGGCTTCACCGAAGGGAGATGCTGCGTATTGGCGCGCGGGATATTTTGCGCGAAGCTCACATTATGACCATCACGATTGAGCTTTCATCATTGGCTGATTCCATTATTGAAACAGTCCTCTTCATCGGCCGGGAGGAATTGAAGCGAAACACCGGTCTGGCACCAGAGAATCCCATTGCGGTCATTGGTCTCGGGAAACTCGGCGGCAATGAACTGAATTTCAGCTCGGACATTGATATCATGTTTGTTTATGCACGAGATGAAGAATTTCCCGACGCGACAACACGAACTCGTTCTATGGTTGAGTATTGCTCACGGCTTTCTGAATTCGTTGTGAGGAGACTGTCCGAACACACGGACGAGGGCCATCTCTACAGAGTGGACATTCGTTTGCGCCCTGATGGCGCAGCGGGGCCCATCGCAATGTCATCCCAGGCATATCGCGCATACTACGAAGCGCGCGGGGAACTCTGGGAGCGACAAATGTTGCTGAAAGCCCGAACGGTTGCCGGCAACAAGATCGTAGGAGAAACATGGCTCAAGAACCTGGGACCGTTTCTATTCCCGAAGACCCATCTTGTCAGCCCATTGAAAGAAATAAGCGAGATGAAAAAGAAAATAGAGGCGCGTATTTCCGACAATGCAAACATCAAACTTGGCAGCGGTGGAATCCGTGACATTGAATTCATCGTACAGGCACTGCAGCTGTTGAACGGAGGGAGGGCAAGGAATATCAGAGTACGTCCCACAATGCAAGCGTTAGCCCGCCTGGGCGAGGAAGACCTCATGAGTTCTGAAGAACGAAAGGACCTCACAGAGGCGTATGAATTCTTCAGGATCGTTGAACACAGGCTGCAACTCTTACATGGGACGCAGACTCATTCACTTCCCGATTCTGAGGAGGAAACTCAAAAGCTCTCGAAAAGCCTAGGGTTTCGAACTCCCTATGATTTCGGAAGGTCGCTGAATTCAAAAAGGAAGAGAGTTCGGGAAATCTTCAATTTAGTATTCCAAGGAGGAAGTGTCAGCAAACGTGGTGGCGAACAAAAAAGTGCGTCCGGAAACTCTGCTCTTGGGAAGTTGAAATTCATCGACCCTCGAGGGAGTCGGAGACTCTTGGACAGTCTCTTGAGGGAAGTGCCTGAGCTGCAGGCTCGAGAGATTCAGGATGACATCATCCGCGCTTGTTTGAAATCAGGAAGCGAGGATTGGGCGATACGAAATTTCGCATTGTTTGGTTCGCAGCCTGGTATAAAACGGAGCTTCTTACAGGCGATGGAGAATCGGAACCTTCTTGATCTCATGGTCATGATTGCATCACGAAGTGCCCGGATGGTTCATACGCTGTCGAATGATCCGCTACTTTTTGAATCCCTCCTCATTCGCCCGGAAAAGGTCATGAGTGAATTCCCAGGTTGGAAGTCCATGCTTGAGAGTGACCCTTTAAAATACAAGACCTTTAATGAGTTTCGGATTTGTTTGCGGTTTCTTTTGGGTCACGCATCTATTGAAAACACCACAAAGGCCCTCAGCAGCCTGGCAGATACGGTGGTTCTCCATGCCTTTGAGAAAAAAGTCAGAGCTGAGGGTACATGTCTCCTTGCCCTCGGAAGGCTTGGAGGACAGGAGATCAGCATTGGCTCTGACCTCGATCTTGTGTGCGTGTACGACGAAAAAAAGTGTCCTCCCAATATCGACCAACGGTTAAAAGAATTCGTGTCGTATTTTACTCAACCCAAGGGATTGATGTACGAGGTCGATTTTCGGTTGCGACCCGAAGGTCACAGCGCGCCGCTCGCCACGGAACTCACCTATTATGATACATACCTCAAGACGCGCGCTTCCCTCTGGGAAAAACAATCATTGTTGAAGGCAAGGATAGTAGGAGGGGACGACCGCGTTGTCAAAAACCTGCGAGTCGTCCTTGACACGCATTTGTGGCAGCAGCCAACAAAGGGATGGATCCAGGAGATTCTTCGAATGCGGAGAAGAATGGAAGCCGAAAGGGCGCGCGAGAAAGCCGGTCACAATCTTAAGCTGGGGAAGGGAGGAATGGCAGATCTGGAGTTCCTTGTTCAGGCCGTCGAATTGGCCCATGGCGGCAAAAAGTCAAGTGTGAGAACTCCCAACACGTTTGCTGCGTTTCGCCTTTTCCGCAGGATGAGAGTGCTCAAAAGCGCGGATGCGCAAAAAGCACAATTCAACTACGTCTACCTTCGCTCATTGGAAATGATGCTTCGGCTTAATTCTCTGACAAATTCGGTCGCAATGCCACGGGAGCGAGTACTGTCGAAAGCGGTGAGCGTTGGATTGGGGGAAAGGTCCATTCGCCAGATGAAAGCCCGTGTGTCGGAAGTCCGTGCGGAAAACAGAAACCTCTTTCTCAAGACGTTAAGGGCGTTACCTCAGTGAGGCGCGTTCTACAATCGGACACTGTAGTGTCAGCAGCAGTGAGTATTATTTCACTTCTTGTGTACTTCACAACACTCTCACCCACCGTATCGTTTACGGACGCAGGTGAATTGGCGGCGGTTGCAACCACACTCGGTGTTGCTCATCCAACAGGATATCCTCTTTTCACATTGTTGGGCCGCATCGCGGTGATGGCGCCGATCGCAACAGAAGAAATCGTCCGGCTGAATATGTTGGCCGCGATGTTCACAGCCTTGTCAACAGGCGCGTTCTTCCACTTGATTCTACTCGTTCAGCGCTCGGTGTTTGTCTTTCCTGCACGACGTTCGGTGAATAGGGATTCTGAGCTGCACGTTGCGGCGAGTGGCGCGTTGATCTTTGCTTTCTCATCAACAGTCTGGTCACAATCAGCAAGCGTCGAAGTGTATTCCCTTCATCTACTGCTGATTCTTCTCGTCGCGATTTCCTTCATCAAAGGCCTTGAAGATGAAGGAACTGAACGCGTTGCAACTTCACGCTATTTACTTCTTTTTGCTTTCCTTTTGGGGTTGAGTTTTGCAAATCACATGACGACAATCTTGTTAGCTCCCGGGTTTCTTTACCTCTATTTTAGTTGTGTCGGGATGGGCAAGGTCGCGTTCCGAAGGCTTTTAATCCTGACAATTTTCTTTCTCGCGGGATTGTCGGTCTACCTCTATTTGCCAATAAGATCTGTTGTACGACCGCCGTTTGATTGGGGGCATCCCGCGAACTGGGAGAGGTTCTTCTGGCATGTCTCCGGAAAACAGTACCAAGTATGGATGTTTGGGGGCTGGGATCTTGCAAAGACTCAACTGGGGCGGTTTGTGAACAACTTCCCGTCGGAGTTTCACTGGGTTATCGTTCCTGTGATGATCGTTGGTGTTGCGAAAGTACTATCGACATCGCGACGCAAATTTCTTTTCCTAGCTCTCTTATTTTTTACCTGCCTCTTCTACTCTATCAATTATGAGATTCATGACATCAACTCGTACTTCCTTCTCGCTTTTGTTGTCAGCTCAATATTCACGACTTATGGAATTCAATTTGCAATCGAAAAGACGAACACAAGGATGAAACAGGTTGCGGCATATGTTGTCGTTGGCCTTCTTCCCATGGTCCAGATATGGAACAATCACAAAAATGTGGACGAATCGCAGAACTTTCTCGCTCAAGATGCGGTGTTGAACATTATGAATGAGTTAAAGCCGAATTCTGTTGTCTTCAGTTCATTGTGGGATTATTTTGTTTCGCCGTCGTACTATTATCAGTATGTGAAAAATTTTCGACAGGATGTTGTTGTCATAGACAAGGCATTGTTGCAGAATCGCTCGTGGTATTTTCTCCACATTGAAAGGAATCATCCGGAGTTACTCGAGAGGTCGCGCGATAAGGTGGACGCTTTCTTGGCAGAATTAGACAAATTTGAACGAGGGATTCCCTTCAATTACACTATCATACAGGCCAGGTGGCATGATCTTCTGCTTGATCTTGTTCAGAAAGCCCTGGTCGAGCACGATGTCTATTTGGATGGGAGAGTCGAGCCGGAATTCCCGACTCAATTGCGCCGTGTTCCAAACG
>CAYNRS010000094.1:0-6705 GCA_964399565.1 uncultured Ignavibacteriaceae bacterium | reverse complement strand
TTGACAAGAACCTTGTACCATCTCCTAAAAGCTTCAACAATAATGACGACCGCACAGACCATCATAACTGCTGTGAGGATGGAATTGACATACCCTTGGGCGGCGGTTTCAGGTTTTCCCGTGAGAGGCCAGAAATTATCCGTGATGTTCATCCAGCCGGCGGTAAGAGTGGTCACAGAAACAAAAAGCATCGGAACCAGCGTCACCCATGCATAACGAACCTTCCCTGAATTGATGATCGCGGAGGTCGCAACAGCCATTGCAACACCGGCCAACAGTTGGTTCGCAGTGCCAAACATCGGCCAGATGGTGCTGATACTTCCCGTCCAGATGAAATAAGCCCATGCAAACACAACGAGAAGCGTTGAGATGAGCGTGCCGGGGAGCCAGTCGGTTCTCTCAAACGGTTTCCAAACCCTCCCACCAAATTCCTGCACCAAGAACCTTGCGACTCGCGTCCCGGTGTCAATGGTCGTAAGAATAAACAATGCCTCAAACATGATCGCAAAGTGATACCAATAGGACATGAGGCCTTTCATTCCCGGGATCCCAGCAAAAATCTGTGCGAACCCGACTGCCAGGGAAACGGCTCCGCCGGGCCGGGCCGCCACCGTCTCGCCAACTTCACGCGAAAGCTCCTCCAAGTTCACGGGCGAGAGACCCATTTGCGCGAATTTTTCTGCCGAAAGATTGATCGCAAAATAGTCTGCCGGGAACAGTGAGCTGGCAGCAATCAGCGGGATGATGCCGACGACTCCTTCCATCAACATCGCCCCGTAGCCAATCATTCTGGCGTCGGATTCTCTGCTGATCATTTTGGGAGTTGTTCCAGAGGAGACGAGCGCGTGAAAACCCGAGATTGATCCGCATGCAATCGTGATAAAAACAAACGGAAAAATTTTGCCAGGAATAATCGGACCGCCCCCGTGGATGAACTCCGTAATGGCGGGCATCTTGATTTCAGGCGCGACGATCATAACCCCCAGAATGAGAACGGCGATGGTTCCGATTTTCATGTACGAGCTCAAATAATCGCGCGGGCAGAGGAGAAGCCAGACAGGAAGGACGGAGGCTATGAAGCCGTAGGTGGCAATTGAGATGATGATACCTTCGCGGGAAAGCGTAAAATACTCCGCCAGTGCCGATGATGGGATATAACTCCCGACAAGAACCGATGCGAGGACTCCGACAACACCGATAACGCTTGCTTCTGCGATTCTTCCCGGACGAATCCTGTACATCCACAGACCGACAAAAAGTGCTATGGGAATCGTCATCGCAATCGTGAATGTTCCCCACGAGCTCTCCCGCAACGCATTCACCACCGCCAGGCCAAGCCCCGCCAAAGCAATGATGACGATGATCAGGATCGCGACAGACCCGACGATGCTAGCCAGAGGGCTGATTTCGCTTCTCGCAATCTCAGCCAGAGATTTCCCTCGCCTGCGGATCGATGCTGCAAGAATCATAAAATCATGCACGGCCCCTCCAAGGCAGACCCCAATGAGCAGCCAAAAGAATCCCGGGAGAAAACCGAATTGCGCCGCCAGCACCGGACCGATCAGAGGACCGGCGCCCGAGATGGCGGCGAAATGGTGTCCAAAAAGAACCCACTTGTTCGTGGGATAATAATTCTGGCCGTCGTTCATGGTATGGGCTGGTGTTTGACGGGTATCGTCAAGGGCAACAACTTTGGCAGCTAGAAACGCACTGTAGTACCGATACGCAATCGCCATTACACACAGCGCGCCCAGGATAAACGGAAGAGCGTTCATGTTCAAGTCGAAATGTTGGGGTTGAACAGCCGGAGCAATTGGTATTGAGATAGGCTCACGCGATCACTTCTTTTGAGGAAACAAGCCCGACGCCCGATCTCTTCATGTCTTCCAGAGCCTCCTGACCATCGCCGGCGCGGACATTCACTGCTGCGACGGCATCAGTGACAACGAATGTCGTAAAACCATTTTTCGCAGAGTCGATAGCCGATGCCCGAACACAGTAGTCGGTAGCAAGCCCGACGACGAACAATTCGCCAACACCTTTTTGTCGAAGATACTCTTTCAGGTCAAGGTTTGTCGCCTCGAACGCTGAGTAGCCATCATCCTTATTGCCCGTTCCTTTGAGGAATACCTGCTCAATCTTTGTGCTGATAATGCCGGGATGGAAATCGGCACCTTTTGTGTTGTGGACACAATGCACAGGCCATTTTTGAAAATGTACAGTCTGTTTCGGATGCCAGTCTTTGGATGCCACCACGAGAGGGAATTCATCCATCAATCTGTTGATGACCGGAACAACTTTGTCCCCATCCGGAACCGCCAACGTTCCACCGGGGCAGAAATCATTCTGCACGTCCACAACCAGGAGCCCTCTCATGCCTTCTTTCTCTCCTCACCTTTGATGTGAGTGGCTTGAAGCTCCTCCATGAGTTTTGACCGAAGATTCATGACTTCAGCGCTGATGCCAACCTTATACGTGTGGGGAAACTCGAAGCGTTTGTGCTCCGGCGCGAGTTTGGCGAGTCGTTCACGTGCGTACCATGCGCTGTTCTCGGGTGAATAGCCGTTCGTGACTCTCCGCCCGTCTTTCATGGCAATACTCAACAATTCATCAGTCTTGAGATTCTTCACAACGCTTCGCTGGCCGGGAAGAAATGGGTGAACAATCTGGTCGATTGATTTCTCGTGGTCCAGGACAACCCCGTCGGCATAAAACGTACCGTCTTCATTCAAAAAGCGGATCGACCTTTTTATTCCCGGAAGCGTCGTCTTTTCGTAGTTCTCCGAAAATTTCAACCGGGGTTTTCCGTCGAACATGGCCAGCTTGTACACGCCGTCGAGCGCCGGCGAATCCTGGCCTGTCACGAGCCGGGTTCCCACGCCGAAAATATCAATGGGCGCACCCTGCTGCAAAAGGCTGCGAATGATGAATTCATCGAGCTGATTCGAGACGGCAATTTTCACGTACTTCAAACCGGCTTCGTCCAGCATCTGCCTTGCGTGTTTGCTCAAGTACGCCAGATCACCACTGTCTAAGCGAATGCCGAGCAGGCGATGACCTTTCGCCTCAAGCTCTTTTGCAACGGTGATGGCATTCGGAATGCCGCTCCGCAACGTATTGTACGTGTCGACCAGGAGAACACATTTGTCCGGATAGAATTCAGCAAACTTGCGAAATGCCACGACTTCGTCGTCAAAGCTTTGAATCCACGAATGTCCTTGCGTTCCTGTTGCTTGCAGCCCGAACCGAAATGCACTGTAGACGTTCGATGTTGCATCCAATCCTCCAATGATAGCCGCCTTGCTGGCGTGGATTCCTCCAAACCCTTGCGCTCTTCGGAGGCCAAAATCGACGAGCCTTTTGTCCGGGGCAACCATGCGAAGCCGGGCAGCTTTCGTAGCGATAAGAGATTCAAAGTTGAGAATATTCAGCAGGATCGTCTCGATCACTTGAACTTCCGTGATATTGCCGTCGACGCGGACGAGAGGCTCGAGGGGAAAGACCACCTCTCCCTCACGAACAGAGCTGAGCGATCCGCGAAAGCGAAACGAGGTCAAGAAGCTCAGAAAACGCTCGTCAAACCCGAGTTTCCTCAAGTATTCAATGTCTTCTTTGCCGAACGAATACTTTTCCAGCAACTCCAGTAGATCGACCAGCCCTGCAAAGACAACAAACCCACCTTTGAAAGGATTCTCCCGGAAAAAATAGTCGAACGTTGCCTTTGATTGGGCCTGCCCCGAGAGGAAGAAACCCTGCGCCATAGCCAGCTGATAATAATCCGTGTAAAGCGCTGTGTGGTTGCCCAACGTGGTCATTTTAGAATGCATCCTGCAGATGGCGAATATTGGCTCTGCCATCATGAAATTCGACAGCGACGACATCAAACCTGCAGACACGATCCTCGATGTTCTTTTCATAGAGGTATCCCTCCGCAGCGTTGCGAACGTGATTCTCTTTGGCTTCCGTGATCGCCTCTTCGGCGTCGCCGAACGCTTTTGACTTCCTCGCCTTGACCTCGACGAAAACAATCTCTTCGCCATCCTCGGCAATCAGGTCGATCTCGGCATGTTCGAACCTGTATTTTCGCTCCAGGATCTTGTATCCTTTGTTTATCAGGTATTCTGCTGCCAGTTCTTCTCCAAGGTCGCCGCGTTGAAGACTATTCGGGGCCATCTGTTGCGAAGGTAGCAAAACAAGCAGGGAAAATCAACGATACCTGATTCTTCGGACACAGAAAAAGATCGCGTGCTCTATTCATCAAACAATTGCAGCTGTCGGCGAAAACTCTTCCTGTGAATCTCACACAAGCCATATTCCCTGATTGCGGCAAGATGTTGCCTTGTCGCGTACCCTTTGTGCTGGTCGAACCCGTAGACGGGAAAACGCTCGTGGAGTTCCATCATCAGCCGGTCACGGGTAACCTTGGCAAGGATAGAGGCGGCAGCAATGGTAAAGCATCTTGCATCTCCGTCAATAATTGCACGGGAGCGGATTGTTTCGTGAGAAAACGCACGGCCGTCGGCAATGATGAAATCGGGAACAACAGTCAGGCTCGAAACCGCTTTCTTCATCGCAAGGATGGAATCCTGGAGGATGTTGATCTTGTCGATCTCATGATGATCCACGATTCCAACGCCATAGCTGAGGGCTTCACCTTTGATGGTTTCCGAAAGCCCGATCCTTTTCGCTTCTGAAAGTTTTTTGGAATCATCGACTCCATCGATACACAAGTGTTTTGGGAAAATAACTGCCGCGGCGACCACCGGGCCGGCAAGCGGGCCGACCCCGGCCTCGTCAACGCCCGCGATTCGCTCGATTCCTTGTTGCCACAGTTTTCGTTCGATGCGCAGCAATGGCATTTGAGTTACGAGCCCGCGAAAATTGCAACCAATCCAATTGCCATGTTGGCCTTGAGGACGGTGCTCATTCTTCTCATGTTCGGAGTCGACTGATTCGACCACAGCGACACAAGGACAAAGACGAGGATACCGTCAACCACAATGACAATATAAAGATACAGAGCAGAGTATATGCCCAGAACGTAAGCCGCGATTGTGGCTCCGATGAGCGCAACAAGGGCTGCAGAAGCGGCTGCGATTCCACTTTTCGGTCCATACCTTACCGCCAACGTTTTTGCACCCTTCTTCGCGTCTCCCTCGACATCTTCGATGTCTTTGACAACTTCACGGGCGAAGTTGATAAGAAACGCGAAGAGCGCCGGCATAAGAGCACGTTCGATTTTTCCGACGACGACCGCTCCGTACGCAAACGCTAATGCCGTCATCACAGCCACCACAATATTGCCCATGAGAACAGTCCTTTTAAGAACCATGCTGTAGAAATACAATGAAATAACGGCAACCAAGGCAATCGCAAGAGCTCTCTGGTTGAGTACAATGTTCAACCCAAGCCCGACAAAAGAAAGAACGAGCCAGAGGAAACGGGCCTCTTCTCTCGATACGGCTTTTCGAGGAATTGGCCTGTCCGGGCGATTGATTCGGTCGATCTCGACGTCAAAGTAGTCATTGATGGCATTGGCACCTGCTGCGACAAACGCCCCCACAAATCCCGCAATGATCGTTTTGAACCAAAGATCTTCTTTTGCACCGGCGATAATTGAAGCGGCGACGATGGAAAGAAATGCGATCAGGCAATTTACGGGTCGTGTGAGTTGGACAAATCCTTTGAGCTTCTCAGAATTCATTGACCAACCGAACATGAAGTTTCGCTGTGCTGAAGGTATCTCCTTCGCCAAAACCAAGGTTCACGCCGATCAGCCCCAATCCCGAATCGAGTCGAATGCCTACGCCATATCCTGTTTTTGTCTGTTCTGATTTCTGCAGGCCTGTCGCAGGATTCTCAGGAACGACGATGTACGCCACATCACCAAACGCGTAGAACAAAGAATGGCCGCCCACGAGGAGCTGGTACTCCGCGTTCAACCACGCTAATGTCGAACCTAGGAATTGTCCTTCCTTATAGCCTCGTAAGCTCGTCGCGCCCCCCAGCCTGAAGAGGTCTGCAACTTCAATCTGGTCCGTACGGAAATCCCTCAAATGGAACTCTGTCGATAAGACCTGTCTCGGCAGAATCTCAAGATAGTTTGAAAGGTCCATGATGACGCGTCGAGTTGACGCGTTGTTTGCCGCGACAGGGGTCGGGTTTCTCAGAATGTTCTTCACTCCTGAATGATATTCGGTCCGATAGACTACGCCGCTCGTTGGAGTTCTGTGGTCATCCCTCGTGTCGTACCGTGCGTGAAGGCCGACAGCTGAAAGACGGCTTTCCGCCAGAGTTGTTTTCGCAAAACCCTCAGAAGGTATGACGAGCGTCTGATTGTAAGAAATACCGAATGCCAGGGCTTCATTCAGCATCAGTTCAAGATTCACACCGTAGCTCCGACGAACAAAGGTCGAATCCTGCTTTCGCAGGAAAAAATCCACAAGCCCATTGACAGGAGAGGAGCCGATCCAGGGTTCATAATATCGCATTTCGATCTCCTGCGTGAGATCGTTTTCTCTGTACCACCGCGTTGAAAATTTTCGGCCAGTCCCAAGCAGATTTCGAAATTGGACATTGAGAAGTCCTGTGAAAAAACTTTCTTCACCCTGTTTTTGCGAGGGGACGTATCCCACAATTCCGTCAAATGAGTTTGGACTCCCTTCTGTCACCCGAACCAGAAGCCCACCCCGAGCATCTTCGGTC
>CAYNRS010000093.1:0-6727 GCA_964399565.1 uncultured Ignavibacteriaceae bacterium | reverse complement strand
CCTTCTTTCTGTCTTCATCTGTTCCCGGTGCGAAGCTTGGATCCTCGGTCCTCCAGTGTAGCTGTTTCCTGGCACCAGGGAAAACCGGACATTCCTGATAGGCGTCATCGCAAACCGTGATGAAGTAATCAAAACTCTCGCCATCATACTTCAATAACGATTTTGATCTCTGTTTTGTGATATCGATGCCGCGCTCGAACATTGTTTCTACTGCAAGCGGATGAATAAATCCTGTGGGATGCGTTCCTGCGCTGTGGATATCCAGTTCCTCGCCGCCGTGATGACGAAAAAGACCTTCCGCTATCTGACTTCGGCAGGAGTTGCCTGTGCAAATTACGAGGATACGAGTTTTGGGATCCTTGGGCATTGAAGCAGGCATTGACCTTGTCAAGGTTATTTTGCAGGGCCTTGAAACGTTTGCATTTGCAAATCTTGGAGGGAACCTGGCAACCTTGTCAAGGTCGAGAATTCGGCTTGCGGAACCTTGACAAGGTCATTAAAACAGGTGGCCGAAATTCAAGTAGAAGCCTGTCGTTTCACTGCCGAATCCGACGTCGAGGCGAACGACAAACGTGTTCATGTAGAAACGAAGCCCCGTGACTGGATTTGAGATCCATCTTGAAAGATCGACCTTCTCTATTGAATTCCACACATTCCCGACGTCATATCCGACGACGCCTCCCAGCCTCCAGATAAGAGGAAAGCGTAATTCGACGTTTGCAAGGGCCGCAGTTTTGTCCAGATAGCGATCTTGAGGAAATCCCCGGAGTGTCTGGTTGCCTCCAATGGGGACCAGGAATTGCACTGGGATATCGTAGCCCAGAATAGTCTGGACACCGGCCCGTATCGCGAGCACAGTCTTCGGATAAAACAACACAGAATAATCCTGGAACCAAAGGGCTGTTCTGAAGAGGCTCGTCGTTGTCAATTCGCTCGTCGGCGCGTATTCGACTTCACCTTGGACTACGTAGCCTCTCGAAGGGTTAATATAACTATCGCGCGTGTCATGCCTGAACACTCCGAATGCAGAAAGAGCCGAAGCCCGGGAAGAGCTCATTGGAGGACTGATCCTAATGAGCTTGCTCGTTGAATCGAAGTTGTAATTCCTCACTGCTTTGAACCGTATTCCAAGCTGACCAACCGAGTTTTCCGAAAACCCGCGGCTAAACGTCGCGCTGACCTCAAGCGGTTCGCGCGTATAGATTTCACGATCCGTGAATTTTGACTGATTCCCGACCCCAAAAAAGCTATTCCTGATCCACTTGTCGTAGTCTATAAGTAGGTCGAATGCGAGTGGATAGGTTTTCCCCTGTCGAAGCTCAAAATCAGGCAAAGAAAAAACGAGCCGATACCATCGCTCTCCTTTCGAGCTGTTAAAAAGTACGACGTCAAATGACTCGGAATAATCAAATTGATTAAGCAAGAATGCTTTGGCGCCATAGCCGAATCCCACATCAGTGTCGTAGGAAAGAATGGGCAGAGGTTCAAACGATCTCTCGACCTTTGTCATGTCGGGCTTGTTGTTTTCTCGCGCTTTCAAGCGCGAGCAATCGATTTCGGCCATGACTCCGTAATGATCGGAAGCAAACAATCCGTTCTCAGGCTTATCGAGGAAAATACGCGCCGACGCAATATCTTCTCTCCGAAATCTCTCATTCAGAAAAATGTAATCAATCCGTCGCCCGTAGCCGTCATACCAGGCGTCTAAAAGCTCCAGGGGCGGGAGCCTTCCCCCGCGTGAATCGAATGGCTTCGTTGAGAACTGAATATTGTTGTTCTTTTCAGCATCCCACGTAACCTGTTCAACCTGGTCTTTTTCGGCCGCGGCGTCCAAAAATCTCATCTCCGTCTTCAAGAAAAGTATTTCTGGAGTAGTCGGTTCGGCGTTGAAATCACCAACGAGAACAACAGGCGCGTCCTTGAGAAGGGACGAAATATTGTCTCCCAAAATTTTCGATTGCTCCAACCTCACGTTTGCTCCCTCAAGAAAGTTGCGCTCGAAAACAAGAACATCGGCAGACTCCTCTGAAGCGATCGCTCTCAGTTTGTTGAGAGTCGTTGAATCCGCTCTTACGTGAGCAGGAAGGTGCGTGTTAACGATGAACACCTCCACGCCGTTGACGTTTACCTTGCCAACAAGTGCAATGTTCTGTTCAACAAAATGGAATGAGAAGCCATTGCCCAGCGCGCCAAAGGAGGAAGAAAGCTCCCAGACATCGAAGAACTCCAGCCCAAGTTCCTTCCGAGCGAGTATGGCAAGGCCCTCATTGAAGTTCCATGGTATCCCCAGTCCACCCACTTTGATTCCGGCATTGACCCGCTGAGAAAGAACATCATAACCGAGACTTTCCGCAAGCATCGTCGAAACGCGGTGAACGGGGTTTACTTCCTGCAGAGCGATAATGTCCGGCCGGAGAGCTCTCAACTCGTTGAACAGAATGGACAGCCTTTGCTCTCGCAACTTGCCTGATTCATGTTCCCCGATGGTCCAAACGCCGTGATAGTCGAGGCCTGACCAGATATTGACTGTGGCAATGTTGAGAGATTGGCCACCACAAATCTCGACTGCGATGCCAGCGACAACACAATAAAGGAAAAAAAGGTTCAATGGAGTTCTGTGGTCTTTGCAACGTGCCATAGGGCGAGGAATTGAGGGCATGACCAGAGCGGTGGATATGAGTGTAATCGACTTCGATTCAAATATCGCCTTCATTGAATAAATTAACAAGCATCGAAATTCTCACGAACACGGAAGTCGCAGACTCTTTTCGGCTGCCCTTGATTCTCATCGTGCAACTCATTACCATATCGCCAGTGTTTTGCCGCCCCCTCTCCGAGCACAAATGAGGCCCCTCTCATTCCGGGTTACTTTGTTCCTGCTTATCGATGTTGCCCTCCTTGTTATAGGACTCATCAATATTGTTTCTCTTACGGAACGGGCGAAAGTCCCCTTTGAAGCTGAGACTCGAAGGGGAACCGTCGCTGTTAAGAATGTCTTCGACAGGGAATCTGCCACGACGTTGAGAGCTGGTGATGCCATTGTGGCCTGGAACGAAACTCCCCTCGCGAATCATGAAGCCCTTGAAATCCTCGGCGATCTTCGGCGGATTGGAGAGAAAGTCAGAATCGATTTTGAAAGGGGAGGTGAACGGGGAAGAGCGGAAGTAACGCTCGTCCCGTTTTATCCAACACCGCGATTCTTGATCGTTTTTGCTTTTGTGGGCACCGTGGTCTGGTGCATGGGTATCGTCATTCTGGCAAGTCGCCAGAAGGGGATCGCGGTCGCCACGTTGCACTGGCTGATGATTTCTCTCGCATCCACGCTCTTGATGACGCAAGGGCCAATCGACGCAGGAACTCTTGCCACCGTTAAACGTTCTCTCCTTTTTGTTTCCTATGCATTCATTGGCGCAATTTTTGCTTTTCTGACTGTAATCTTCCCGAGGAGAAAATTTGGGACTCCTGCGGCAAACGCGTCTGTGATTTTTCTTCCCGCCGTGATCCTGATTGTTTTCCTTGTCTCTTCTTTTTTCCGTGCGCTTTCTTCCCTGAGTCCTGACGACTTTCTGAGGTTTCAGACGGTAAACAATATTTTTCACGCCGTCCTTGCGGTGTACGCTCTGGGAGGAATCCTGAGCCTGGCACATTCTTTCTGGGCCACTGAGTCTAAAGAGGACCATAGGCGGTTGCAGTGGATTCTTTGGGGATTCTCCGTTGGCGCGGCCCCGTTTGTCGCACTTGTGGCTCTGCCGCTGGCATTCGGGGTCGCGGAAGTAGTTCCCGAAGAGTATACAATCGTGTTCCTGCTGGCCGCACCGCTTGCACTTTCAATTTCCGTGCTGCGCTACCGTTTGTTCGACATTGAGATTGTCATTAACAGAAGCATCGTGTATGCAGTGCTCACCATTCTCATAGGATCAATGTACGTGCTGGCAATTGTGCTCCTGGTCTCCATACTCGGGGAGGAGGCAAAGTTCACGGAATATGCTTTTGTCATCGTCGTGACGCTGGGAGTGGCTTTTGCGTTCAATCCGATTCGCACGCGACTTCAAAGCTTCATCGACGAAACATTGTTCCCTGCGCGCGTTAATTTTCGAAGAGTGCTTACAAGCATCAGCCTGAAACTACAGCATGCACTCAGTACCGATCAACTCTTTGCGATGTTGACAGAGTCCATCCATAACGTCATTCCCTTTAATGCAGTAGCCGTGTACGTTTCGGCTCCGGGTTCTCTCCGGATGCGTGATTCACGCGGAGAACCTCTGAACGCGATGCTGGCTCTCAAAGAGGAACACCGGACGATGTTTCTAGGGGCGCGAGTATTTGCGACGAGTGAGAGCATAAGCTTCCGGCGGGAAGACGTGGACACAACAAGGGAGCCGATCCTTCGGAGATTCGGCTGCGCCCTGTGCATTCCTTTTGTGTCCGAGTCACAAGAGCTTCTCGGTGTTCTTGCCGCGCGGCCGAGCTCCACAACGGGAAAATTCAGCGAGGATGAAATCGACTTGCTTGAAACGATCTGCGGACAAGCGGGCGAGATTCTGGCACGGTTGAACCTTCAGGAAAAAATCATCCTGGAGCAGGAAGAGCGCAAGAGAATCGAGGAGCTCAACAGGCTAAAGTCCTACTTTGTGTCAAGCGTCTCGCATGAGCTCCGGACGCCTCTCACATCCATCAAGATGTTTGCGGAGACTTTGCGACTGTTGAAGACGCGGGAAATCAGGAAGCGCAAGGAGTACCTCGAAATCATCGAAGGCGAGACAGAACGACTGTCGAGACTGATCGGCAACGTGTTGGATTTCGCGAAAATCGAGAGAGGCGTCAAAGAATACCAGTTTTCTGACACAAATATCGTCGAGGCGGTCCAGAAGGCAGTGCGTGCGATGAAGTATCAATTCTCAATCGAAGGTGCTGCGTTTTCCGCGAAGTTGCCGGCAACGCCTGTCCGCTTGAAGGCCGACGCGGACGCGATTGAAGAAGTGGTCCTTAACCTTCTGTCGAACGCCTTGAAGTACTCCGTTGGGAAGAAGAAGATCGCCCTCAAATTGTTCCGTCGAGACGGGAAGGCCGTGCTTAACGTATCGGATAACGGCATTGGCATTTCACCGGAAGACGTCACGAGGGTCTTTGAACCCTTTTTCCGTGCAAGAGACTCCCGCTCTCCGCACGCCGGTGGTACCGGCTTGGGCCTCGCTCTCGTGAAACACATAGTCGATTCGCATCAAGGTATCATCTCTGTGAAGAGTCAGGTCGGCAAGGGTAGCGTCTTTACCGTGGAATTTCCCCTTCAGTTGAGTCAATGAAGACGATACTCGTGGTAGAGGATGACCCGGCAATACGGATTGGCCTGGAAGAGAACCTTCAGCGAAATGGGTTTCGAGTGCTTGCCGAACGTGACGGAAAAAAGGGCCTCAAATTGGCGATGAAATCGGACCCCGACCTCGCGATTCTGGACGTCATGCTTCCCTCGATGAATGGGTTCGATATTTGCTCCTCATTGAAGCAATCCGGGTGCACTTTTCCAATTTTCATGCTCACTGGTCTCTCCGAAGAGGGGCAGAGGTTGCAGGGGCTCCAGCACGGAGCGGATGATTATATAACCAAGCCTTTCAGCGCGGAAGAAGTGATTTTGCGCGTGAAGAATGCCCTTCAGAGGTCCGAGCAACTTGGCCACCGCGGAAAACAAATGGACGAGGATTTGCGCAGAGCCAGAGAGATTCAGCTTCGTTCCCTCCCGCAAAAAGACCCGACGTTCCCTTCTCTTGAAATTCACGGTGAAATGGTCCCCGCACTCCAGGTCGGCGGCGACTATTTTGACTATTTCCAGTTGTCGAAGCACAAGTTCGGCGTCATCGTTGCAGATGTGAGCGGGAAAGGAATGCCCGCTGCGCTTTACGTGCAGAAAATGCAGGGAATTGTGCAATCGTCGAAAGACAGATTCGCGACAGCCAAAGACATCATGCTTCACATCCAGGAACACCTCGGGTCAGCTCTTGAGCCGACGTCGTTCATTACGGCGTTGGCGGCGGTGTTTGATGTTGAACAGTCGCATGTGGAGATTGTGCGAGCGGGCCACCTGCCCATGCTTTTTCGGCGGGGAAAAAAAGTGCAGGAAATTAAACCGCCTGGCCTCTGGCTGGGAAGGTCAGATTTCAAATCTTTTGCCAACACTCTTCAACCGGCAACGACGCGGATACAAGGCGGCGACACCTGTCTTTTTTTCACCGACGGCATCGTCGAAGCCAGTAATCCCACCGGCGCTGAATTCGGTTTGCAGCGCTTGAAAAAGGTTTTCTTATCACATGCAGGGGGGGCGAATATTATTGTGTCAAAGTGTTTCAAAGTTGTGGAAACGTTTTCACGCAAATCAGCGGTCCTCGATGATAAAACCATAGTTGCGGTGAAAGTGACATCATAAAGAAAGATGAACTATGAACCGTATTCTCGTAATCGAAGATGACAAGGCCATTGTACGGGGGTTAACGGACAACCTCTCGAAAGAAAATTTTGCGGTACGTTCTTCTACAAACGGAGCTCAAGGTTTCGAGCTTGCAAGAAAAGAACCCTTTGACCTGATTCTCCTGGACATCATGCTTCCGGGGATGAATGGGTATGATATCTGCAAAAACCTTCGCGCGGCAGGAGTTCAAACGCCCATCCTCATGCTCACCGTCAAAGGCGACGAGCTTGACAAGGTTTTGGGGCTTGAGATCGGCGCCGATGACTA
>CAYNRS010000092.1:0-6741 GCA_964399565.1 uncultured Ignavibacteriaceae bacterium | reverse complement strand
CGCACATCGACTTTTCTGGGCGTTGTGCCGCCGACTCTCCGAAATTCTCCCGTTTCCAGAAATCTCAACAACTTTGGCTGGGTCAACGGGCTAATGTCTCCCACCTCGTCCAAAAACAGGGTTCCCCCGTTGGCAACTTCGACCAGGCCCTCTTTTGTCTTAAAGGCACTTGTAAAAGCCCCTTTCTCATGGCCGAACAATTCGCTTTCGAGCAATTGGTCCGGCATTGCGGCGCAATTGACAGCCACAAACGGCTGATCCTTGCGGGGACTGTGTTGATGGATCATTTGCGCAAACAACTCTTTTCCAGTTCCGCTCCCGCCCTGAATCAGGACAAAGGTGTCGCTCGCGGCCACTTTTATTGCGTTTGCTATCACCTCTTTCAGAGCTGTGCTTTCGCCGACGGGGACATGCGAGCGGCCGCTCTGGCTTACCTCACGCTCAATGACGAGCTGCCGGTGCTCAAGCGCGCGTTTGACTGTCGCAAACAACTGGTCAACATCGTATGGTTTGCTCACAAAATCGTAAGCACCGAGCTTGATCGTCTCAATGGCGATCTTCACATCGACGACATTGGTGAGCATTATTGCCTGCGTGGAGGGTGAGTGTTCCTTGACGTACTTGAGGACTTCCAGGCCGCTGACCCGGGGCATTTTAACGTCGAGCAATACCAGGTCGTACAGTCGGGACTGGATGAGATTCATGGCCTCGGCTCCGTTCAGGGCCGTGTCAACCTCATATTCCTTGAGTTCTTCGAATTCGGTCTTCAGGAGGTAGGTAATCGACTCTTCGTCATCGACAATCAGAACGTGGAACTTTTTCGCCATACAGCAGATTCCTGATTGAAGATGTTATGCAGTCGTCAGTACGCGTTCTACAGTGGTGAGCAGATCGACGAGGTCGTACGGTTTACTGACAAAATCTTCGGCCCCCAGCTTCTTCGACTCGATTGCGTTCTTGAGGTCCGCAAAACCCGTGAGCATAATGACTTTTGTTTTGGGGTGGTTCTCTTTGACAAACTTCAGAACTTCGAATCCATCCACATTGGGCATTTTGATATCGAGCAAAATCAAGTCAAACGCGGATTTTCCTAATATATTGATCGCTTCCTGCCCATCAGCAGCGGTTCCAACCTGGTACCCCTCTCCCTCTAATTCAGCGCTCAATACTGTTCTTAGGGCGTCTTCATCGTCGACCACGAGGATCTTATTTTTGACGGGCATAACGCGGATCTCCGGGAGAAATGTGTCCTTGGACTGCAATACTTCAGAAAGTAGCTCGGAAATTATAGAGAAATTCCCTTTGAAATGCAACCTGCGTGTAGCTCTTACCGAAATCAGAAATCTTTACATCTCCTTGCGGTTTGAAAATGTGAGCCAGAAGCCTTACTTTTAGTAAGCTTATGGTCGCTGAGCAATCACAAAAACCGATTTCGGTTCTTCTTGTCGAAGACGACGCGAACTACGTCAAGATTGTGCAGCATCAACTGAAATCATTCCCTTCGAGGGAATTCGTACTGACGTGGAAGGAATCCGTGGAAGAGGCGCTGGCAGAGCTCAGGAAAGGCGCGAAATTTGACGTCATCCTGACGGATTACAACTTTCCATTCTCGAACGGGCTCGAGTTTTGTCTTCAGCTGAATGAGTTGGGTAATCAAATACCCATCGTTTTCATCACGGCAATGCGGGATATTAAACTGGCCATCGAGGCCATGAAACTCGGAGTCGAAGACTTTCTCTTGAAGGAAGATCTTGGTCTTTCCAATCTGCCGCGGTCGATCGTCAGCCTTGTCACGCGAGTGGGCACGCGCAGGCAGATGCACGCTGTAGAAAAACGGATGTCCATCGCGGAAAACCGTGCTCAGGCAATCCGGGAACTTGTTGTCACCGTGTGTCATGAATTCAACAATCCCCTCGCCGCCATCAAAATCAGCTCGGACCTGATCCAGCGGCAGGGCCTCTCCGCTGAAGAGAAAGCGCTCATGAAAGATCTCGATCAAAACCTCCAGAGGATTGAAAAAGAAATCAAACGGTTGCGCGATGTAACATTCGAGAAAATCGATTTTCACGGAGAAGAATTCACCGAGAGAGCTGCCGAAGGCACACATTCCTGACCTTGCATCTCTGTTAGTTTTTTCCTATACTGAACATATGAAGCGTTTTTCTATTTTCGGCGATGTTGATACGACACGAGATGTACGTCCTTAAGAGACCGACAAGACGAGATTCACGATCCTTAACACCATAGAGTTCCAAAAAAGTGTCCCGCCCAACAAGCGGGACACTTTTTTTTGTCTCTTTTCGGAATGAATGTCGAAGAAATCTCAAAAATTATCGAAACGTGGGCACCCCGCTGGCTTGCCTGGGAGCGGGACAATGTGGGGTTACAAGTAGGAGACCCTTCGAAGAAGGTTTCACGGATCCTTGTCGCCCTGGACGTCACGAAAGCCATCGTTGAGGAGGCACGGAAGAGAAAGGCAGATCTGATAGTTTCGCATCATCCCCTCTTTTTTCGCCCACCCTCGAGTATCACGGCTTCGGATGATGTCGGGCGGGTTGTACTTGCACTCGTGGAAAAAGGGATCGCAGTCTATTCTGCCCATACGAACCTGGATTTCACGAAAGATGGAGTGAGTTTCGCACTTGCAAGGGCTCTCGGACTGTCAAACATACGGTTTCTGGCCCCCTTGGAGAACCTGCTCGCAAAAATCGTCGTCTTCGTTCCGGCCAAATATGCGGAGAAGGTTTCCCATGCGATGTCTGAAGCAGGAGCCGGAGTTATTGGTGAATACGACCACTGTTCGTTCCGCGTTCCCGGCAGCGGAACTTTTCGAGGATCGACGGCATCCAGACCTTTTCTTGGAAAAGCCGGCAGACTGGAAACTGCGGAAGAAATCAGACTTGAAATGATTTCTCCACGTGCAAACGTAAGTTCGGTTGTTGAGTCGATGAAACGCGTTCATCCCTACGACGAAGTTGCGTATGACGTTTACCCTTTGGACAACCCTGGTGTGAACTTTGGGTCCGGAGCCATAGGAGAACTGGCAAAAGTTCAACCGCTGAAGAGTTTCGTTGCGTCCGTCAAGAGGGCTCTGCGCGTTCCTTCATTGCGCGTCGCAGGCAACATGAATGTCCGGGTCAAGAAGGTTGCCCTATGCGGAGGAAGCGGAAGCGAGCTTCTTTCAGCAGCCCGGCGAGCCAACGCGGATGTTTTTCTCACGGCCGACGTCCGCTACCACACGTTTCATGCGGCGGGCGGGAAGCTTGCTCTTATCGATGCCGGACACTGGGAGACGGAACGTGTGATTCTCGAACCACTGGCTGAACGGCTGCGTCAGAATGCTCTGAAAGCAAAGGAGATGGTCGAAGTTTTTGTCACAAAATTATCAACAAATCCAGTCCAATACGTGTAGTTCTTTGGGAGCGAGATTTTGGAAAACAGATTAAAGTTGTTGTATGCTCTTCAGCAGGTCGATTCGGGCATGGACGAGCTGCAGGAAATGAAGGGAGACTTACCGCGTCTCGTGGCAGATTTGGAAAACAAGATCCAGGAAAATAAATCGCTCCGCCAGGATCTCGAAAACACGGTGAAACTCTCCATCGTGAAACGCGATGAAACCGATACTGAAATTCTTTCTCTCAAAGAAAAAATCGAAAAATATAAAACTCAGCAATTTCAGGTGAAGACGAACAAACAGTATGACGCTCTCGGCAGAGAAATCGACCATGCACAGGATACCATAACGAAGCTCTCCAGGGAAATGGAAACTTTGGAAGGCCGTGCAAGCCTGGCGAAAGAAGATTCAGTGAAGCTCTTGCCTGAAATAGAATCTCTCGACGCTGAACTCGCCGAAAAGAAAGCCGAGCTCGATGAGGTGAATAAAGAGCACGAGGAGGAGGAACTCAAGCTGAAACACGAGCGCGATAAACTTGTCGTTCGTCTGCAAAAAGGCGACCTGCAGTTCTACGAGAAAATCAGGAAAGCAAAAGGCGGCAAAGCCGTTGTTCCAGTGAAACGAAATGCCTGCGGCGGCTGTTACAACCGTGTGCCACCGCAGACCGTTCTGGAGCTGAGAAAGAATTCGAAACTCATTACCTGTGAACGCTGCGGGCGTGTGCTTGTTTCCGATGAGATCGTTGAAACGTACAGCGATGCTTCATGACCATCCACGCCTTTACCGACGGCGCCTCGCGGGGCAACCCCGGTGAAGCGGGCGTCGGCGTCGTGCTGAAGGACGAAAAAGGGAAAAAGATTGCAAGTATTTTTGGGTTTGTCGGGTCGGTTACCAATAATGCTGCGGAATACAGGGCGCTCATTGCCTGCCTGAAGCTTGCGGCAAAAACGAAATGTGACCGGTTAGTCGTCCATTCCGACAGCGAATTGATGGTCCGACAGGTGAAGGGCGATTATAAAGTGAAAGACGTCGAAATTCGCAAGCATTTTCGGGAAGTATTTGCGTTATTAGAGAAGGCCTCCTACGAGTTTGAGATTGTTCACATTGCGCGCGAAGACAACTCTGATGCCGACCGGCTGGCAAACCTCGGCATCGAGTCCAGGCGCCCGCTGAAAGTTTAATTCACATCGCTCTACGTTATCCTCTGTCATCCGACAGATGAGTGGATTCGGAAGCAGGGGAAGTTGTCAGGCAGCCGCTCCGGTCGCAAGACCGGGGAGGAAAGTCCGAACACCAAAGGGCAGGACGCCCTGCGCAAGCAGGGGTCTCACGGGCAACATCCCGTGGGAACGGACAGTGTCACAGAAAACAAACTTCTCGATGTCTTCTCGCGAGGGCATCAAGAAAAGGTGAAACGGTGGTGTAAGAGACCACCGCTTCGACAGCGATGTCGAAGGCACGACAAACCCCGTCCGGTGCAAGACCATGTAGATCACGCGACGTTGCGTCCCGGGCTGCCCGCCCGGTTCCGAAAGGAAGCGTGACGGGTAGGTCGCATCAGAGAAATGGCTGCCTCTTCTTTGCCTCAGGCGGAGAAAAGACAGAATTCGGCTTATCGACAACTCCCTGCTTCTGATTGTATTTCCCCTCGTCGTCATTGAAATTCGCGCCATGACACCCACACCTGTCAGGGAATACCGGTGGAAATTCCGCTCCAATGGCTCTCCCACGCTGGAGAGACTTGAAGGCGTCAAGAAACTCTCCGACCAGCTCAATACTTCTCCGATTCTGACCGAAATTCTCTTCAATCGGGGCATCGACACGTTCGATAAGGCAAGGATGTACTTCCGGCCAGAAATTTCAGACCTCCATGACCCTTTTCTCATGGACGGTATGGAAGTCGCCGTGGAGAGAATTCTCCACGCACTTGCGTCACAGGAGTCAATTGTGGTGTACGGAGATTATGACGTCGACGGGACCAACGGTGCATCACTCATCTGGAGTTTTCTGAAATCTGCCGGCGCAAACGTGCGCTATTATGTTCCCGATCGCATCAAAGAAGGCTATGGAATTTCGAACGTCGGTATCGATCGGGCAAAGGAACACCGTGCGTCATTACTGATCTCCGTCGATTGCGGAATCACGGCGGTGCAGCAGATTGAATATGCCCGAACCCTCGGTATAGATGTCATCGTTTGCGATCACCATGAACCGGGAGATCCTTTACCGAATGCTCTTGCAGTCCTGGATCCGTTGAAACCCAACTGCGCGTATCCGTTTAAACATTTGTGCGGCTGCGGAGTTGGATTCAAACTCGTACAGGCTCTGGCCCGGAAAGAACCGTTACGATCCCGCTTCGGCGACTCAGCCAAAAGCATGCTGGAACAGTACCTCCAGTATATCGCGCTGGCAACAATCGCGGATATAGTCCCCTTGACAAATGAAAACCGGACGATGGTCAAACTCGGGCTGGAGCTGATCAACTCGAACCCCTCCCCGGGAATTCGCGCATTGATTGCAACGTCAGGAATGGCGCCCGGGAGGATTACAGCGGGCCAGGTCGTTTTCATTCTTGCACCGAGAATTAATGCCGTCGGCAGACTTGGCGATGCAATGAGGGCTGTGGACCTTCTGACATGCGAGGACTATGACAAAGCCCTTCGGCTCGCCCAGGTGATGGAGGAAGAAAATCTTAACAGGAGGCGAATCGACGAAGAGACCTTTATGCAGGCGCAGGAAATCGTCAACCAATATTTGAACTTCGATACCGAGCGGGCGATCATTCTCCACCGCGAAAACTGGCACCCCGGCGTCATTGGCATCGTGGCATCGAGGGTCGTCGAGCGCTACTACCGCCCCGCCATCATGATGACAACGGTGGACGGTGTGGCGAAAGGTTCTGCACGAAGTGTATCAGGCTTCGACATTTATCAGGCCCTCAAACGCTGTGAGGACAAACTAATACAGTTTGGTGGCCACAAATATGCGGCCGGCCTTACGGTGGAAATCGCAAAACTTGACGAATTCAAAGAGGCTTTTAACGCCGTGGCAAGGGAATTGCTCACCGATGAGCTACTCACGCCCGAGATCAAGATCGACACAGAAATTGACTTGAAGGAGCTTACGCCGAAATTCATTCGCGTACTGAGTCAATTTGCACCGTTCGGGCCGGATAACCTTCGGCCTGTTTTTGTCGCCAAGGGCGTGACTGTCGCCGGCCAGCCGCGAATTGTCGGAAACAACCATTTGCGATTCAAAGTCAGGAGCAACAGTCGCGTACTGGATGCCATTGGTTTCAACCTTGGCCAGCTGATGGACAAAGTGGCGGGAGGGAACAAAACTGTCGA
>CAYNRS010000091.1:0-6755 GCA_964399565.1 uncultured Ignavibacteriaceae bacterium | reverse complement strand
CGAAATGAAAACGGCCGAGTTCTTGGCAGTGCCGCTCTGATGCTTTCCGCCAATCATCGGCCTCTCTTGAGAGATCAAAGCGTCGGTGTTTTACAGTCGGAAGGAAGTCCGGACTTCCGTGCCGGCATCCGTGATGTTGCGGTCTCGGAGTTTTACGGAGGAGTTCTTCAGTCCACGACCCTTGATTCATGGCACCGCGGGATGCAGCTTTCCGAGGCTGCGCGGCGTCTGGTATCAGGCCGCGAGAGAATGGCGTATTGGCTTACGGAGCAGATCGGTCCAAAGGAGTATGAGAATCTATACACCGTCAGAGACGGATTGCCCGGGAGAATTGTGGTTGTGAGCGTGCAGACATTGGATTTGAAGTGGCATGTCTTCAACCTCGTGAAAGTTCTCTTTGTGTATGCCGTTATTCTGATCGTTTTTGGCTGTGTTCGAATTGTGCTGAATTTGCGCTCTCATCGACGTCTCCTCTTCGGGTTTCGGGAAAAACTTGTCTTAGCTTTTGGGATTCTTGGCCTCATTCCATTATTGCTCCTGGGTTATTATAACAGGCAGGTTGCTGCAGAACGAACTGACGAAAACGTCAGGAGAAAGCTTTCCTCGGATTTGAACGTTGTCGAGCAACGAATCCTCAGCCTCGTGTCGGACGAAGAGGATTTCTCCGGAGGGGTGAATAACGATTTCTGTGAAGTGATAGCTCCTGAGCTTGGAGTCGATTTTGCAGTTTTCCGCAGATCGACTTTGCAGGCAAGCAGCAAGCCTGAACTTTTCCAATCTGCGATCCTCGATTCGCGTCTGGCCGGAAGTGTCTTTGCGAACGTGGTCCTTCTGCAGAAAAATTTCTTTGTCGACACGGAAACAATCGGAAGGGTTCAATATGCCGTTGGGTATAAGCCCCTTTTTCTCGATGGGAGACTTGTAGGTGTCTTATCTGTTCCGGCACTGTATCGCCAAAAAGAACTTGACGAGGATTTGGCCCAACGCAATGCGTTTGTACTGGGAAGTTATGCGCTTGCCTTCAGCCTGATGCTCTTGATGAGCATCTTTCTCGCAAATCGTCTTTCAAGGCCGCTTCGTGAGCTGCGGAACGCCGCAGTGGAAGTAGGTCAAGGGAACCTTGAAGTGATTCTCAGGCCCTCTTCGTCCGACGAAACTGGTCAGTTGGCAAGGACATTCAACACGATGGTTCAAGAACTCAAGAAAAGTCGCGAGGAGCTCAAGCGGGCAGAACGTGAGACTGCGTGGAAAGAAATGGCTAAACAGGTAGCGCACGAAATTCGAAATCCGCTGACGCCCATGAAGCTTTCTGTGCAACATCTGCGGCAGGCGTTCAAGGACAGGGTCAAAGACCGTGAGACGATCCTGCAGGAAGTTGCCAAAACGATTATTGAACAGATCGACACACTTTCGCGTATTGCCACTGAATTCTCCAGATTTGGAAGAATGCCCGAGCACAAGTATGAAAGAGTTGAAGTGCAGGAATTGTTGCGCGAAAGCGTTGCGCTTTTCAAAGATGTGCGCGGAATTGGATTTCGCACGAAATTTTCCGATACTGGCATTCACATTGTTGCGGATAGTGACGAGTTACGAAGGGTGTTTGTGAATTTACTCCGAAACAGTGTACAGGCTATGAGCGGTGGAGGCCAGATTTCCGTCGAGGCCTATCTGAAGAATCGGCACTGCATTGTGAGAATCTCTGACACGGGTTCGGGCATCTCTCCGGAAATCCAGCAGAAAGTCTTTGAACCGAATTTTTCCACGAAAACCGGTGGCATGGGACTGGGATTGGCAATTTCTCAGAAAGCGATTCGAGACCTGGGGGGCACGATAACATTTAAGAGCGAAGTCGGAAAAGGTACCACGTTCGAAATAACCCTCCCCCATGGTTGAGACACGGGTTTCGAATATTCTGACTTCGGAGAAGTTCGCTGCATTCCCTCATGTAAGGTTTGGATTCAGTTCTTGCGGGCTCGTGACGCCGTCCTTGCCGTTCGGGTTTAACCTGAGTTACAACGTGGGGGATCGTGAAGAAAACGTAAAACGTAACCGGGAGATTTTTTTTGGTTCTTTGGGCATTCCTTCAGAGCGCGTTGCTTTTGCCGAACAGTGTCATTCCACAGTTGCTGTTGTTGCGCAAGAACCCGGTGACTACAGGGAGTGCGATGCACTTGTCACGGACCGCAAAAACCTGTTTCTGACAATCACGGTGGCAGATTGCGTACCAATATTTGTTTTTGACAAGGAAAATCAAGTCGTTTCGGCCATTCATGCCGGGTGGCGAGGCACGGCAGGGCGAATTGTTGAGAAAACGATCAACAAGCTCGTCTCGGAATTTGGTTCCAGAGAAGAAGATTTGCTCGTTTATGTAGGGCCTTCTGCGAGATCCTGTTGCTACGAAGTGGGAATCGATGTCGTCAAACAGTTTTCCGATGAATTTCTCGTTCGAAAAGATGGCAGGTTGTTTCTCAACTTGAAAGAAGCCAATGTCACTCAGCTCTCCGCTGCAGGAATTCAAAAAGAGAATGTGCAGGTGAATCCATATTGCACAATCTGCAATCCTGTCATGTTTCACTCGTTTCGTCGCGATAAAGAACGGTCGGGAAGAATGATGGGAGTACTAGGGCTCGTATAAATATGTGCGGAATCGTCGGCTATATAGGACCTAAGGACACCGTTCCCATCCTGCTTGAGGGCCTGAGGCGACTCGAGTATCGAGGTTATGACTCGGCTGGTATAGCTGTTGCTTCGAGCGGTAGAATCGCCGTTCGAAAGCGCGCGGGAAAGGTTGCTGAGCTGAAGGCGGAAATTGAGAAATCCGACGGACTCCCAGCCGCGCACTTGGGGATGGGACATACCAGGTGGGCGACACACGGCGAGCCGAATGATATCAATGCCCACCCACACCTGGATTGTTCAGGGGAAATCGCCATCATCCACAACGGTATCATTGAGAACTATCTTGCTCTAAAAGCAAAACTCACCAGAGAAGGCCACGCGTTCAGGAGCGCAACGGATACCGAAGTTGTTGCTCATTTGATCGAGGAAATGTACAAGAGAACAAAGAACCTCTTTACGGCTGTCAGTGCTGCACTCAGGGAAGTTCAGGGAACATATGGGCTTGTCGTGATATCCACGCGGGAGCCGGAAAAGTTGATTGCCGCGCGCATGGGAAGTCCGCTCATTATTGGGGTTGGCGAAGGTGAAAGTTTTGTTGCGGCGGATGCGGCGGCCATTATTGAACATACACGACAGGTGGTGTACCTGAATGACGGAGAGGTCGCAGAAATAACCTCAAGCGGGTTCCAGACAAAGACTATTTTCGACATTGCCGTTGACAAAGAAATAGAAGAAGTGACTTTTGATCTTTCGCAGATTGAGCGGGGCGGGTATGAACATTTCATGATGAAGGAGATCAACGAGCAGCCGGAGACCATTCGCAACGCAATGAGGGGAAGACTGCTGGTAGAGGAAGGAAACGTCAAGCTGGGGGGCCTTCAACACGTCATGGAGAAGCTCCTGCACGCGGATCGGTTTATTATCGTCGGTTGTGGAACGTCCTGGCACGCAGGGTTGGTGGGAGAGTATTTGTTGGAGCAGATAGCCAAAGTACCGACTGAAGTCGAGTATGCTTCGGAATTTCGTTACCGAAACCCTGTCATTAAGAAGAACGATGTTGTCTTTTTAATAAGCCAGAGCGGTGAGACTGCAGACACTCTTGCAGCCATGCGCGAAGCGAAGTCGAAAGGGGCCACAGTTTTAGGCGTCGTGAACGTCGTTGGCAGCACCATTCCCCGCGAGTCTCAGGGTGGCGTGTACGTTCACGCCGGTCCGGAAATTGGTGTAGCATCGACAAAGGCATTCACGTCACAATTAACAACCCTTGCGCTCATCACGTTGATGATCGCCCGTGCGAAAGGAATGTCTGCTGACGAAGGAAAGGTGTTGACAAGGGAACTTGATAGTATTCCAACAAAAGTGGCGCGCGTGCTCAAGAATTCTCAAGATATTCTCTCCATTGCCGAAGAATATAAGAAAGCGAGGAATTTTCTTTTTCTGGGCAGAGGCGCGAACTTTCCCGTAGCACTGGAGGGAGCATTGAAACTCAAGGAGATATCGTACATTCACGCGGAAGGTTATCCCGCAGCCGAGATGAAGCATGGACCCATTGCTCTGATTGACGAACATATGCCGGTGGTTTTCGTTGTGCCCAAGGACGCCATTTATGAAAAAGTCATCAGCACTATCCAGGAAGTGAAAGCGAGAAAAGGCAGAATCATCGCGATTGCAAACGAAGATGACGTGGAGATTTCGAAAATGGTAGACCATGTCATAAGGGTTCCAAGGACATACGGTTTTTTCGGTCCCATCATCAATGTTATCCCTCTTCAACTTCTCGCATACTACATCGCTGTTGCGCGAGGGTGCGACGTAGACCAGCCAAGAAATCTCGCCAAAAGCGTCACCGTTGAATGACCGAAACATTGATTTTGCCCTAATTCTTGCTAACTTGGCATCATAAACCGAAAGGCCATTTGTGAGCGATCGACTTCGTTTCAAATCTTCTGACTGGGCGTTGATTCTTGGTTCATCGAGCGGATTCGGCGGAGCGACGGCGATTGAGCTCGCGAAGCATGGCATGAATATATGCGGAGTTCATTTTGACCGGGCTGCGACGATGCCGCAGGTGGAGGAAATCAAGAAAGCAATTGCCGCAGCGGGCGTCAAGATGGCGTTCCATAATATCAACGCCGCCGACCCCGAAAAAAGGAACGAGGTTTTGGATTCGTTGAAGAGGGAAGTCGAGAAGGACAGAAACGGCTTTGTTCGAGTGCTCATGCATTCGCTCGCCTTCGGAACCCTCAAACCGTATATCTCCGAGAAACTCGATGCGATGATCACGCAGCAACAGGTGGAAATGACGCTGGATGTCATGGCGAATTCATTGGTGTACTGGGTGCAGGGAGCTTTTGCCCGCGGGCTTTTAAGGAAGGGTTCGCGTATCTATGCGATGACCAGTTCGGGAGGACGAACACAGATTCCGCACTACGGAGCTGTGTCGGCCGCCAAAGCGGCGTTGGAGGCACATATTCGCCAGCTCATGATGGAACTCGGGGGATTCGGAATCTCTGCCAATGCGATTATGGCCGGCGTCACGGACACACCGGCGCTTCGCAAGATTCCGGCGGCCCAAAAATTGATTTCTACTGCTCGCGCGAAGAATCCGCATGAACGGTTGACCACTCCTGAAGATATTGCAAGGGCAATTGTGTTGATCAGCCATGAGTACGGCGAGTTCATTGGAGGTCAGGTTATCGCGGTTGATGGGGGTGAGGAGGTTGTGAGTTATATAGGGCAGAAGAGTGCGAGGGAATTGGAATAGTCAGTATCTTGATTTTGCAGCGATATTTTCTTATTTAATACAAGTGCGGACCTTGTTCCGCACTATTTTTTTCTGGTTGGCCGGATCCCGACAAAAAGCATCACAACTGACAACGTCGGGACAAGTCGGGATCCTGAAAGTTTCATGAAGTTAGCAGCACTCGCATTCGCTCGTTCGCTAACTTCAGAAAAATTCGGACAGGTAGCTCAGTCGGTAGAGCAACGGCCTGAAAAGCCGTGTGTCGCCAGTTCGATTCTGGCCCTGTCCACGAAAATGTCGCTGTTCTCCGCCAAAAGGCGTGGCGAACAAGTCCACCACTGAGCACGGCGGACAATCTGCTGAAAGCATTAGCGGATAGGAATAATCAATGATTTCGGCATTTTTCTCATCCGTCAGCCTCTCCTTTTTTTAAGAATCCTTCTAAAGGAGCTTTCCATGCGTGCACTTCTGTGTCTGGCCTTTGCTTGTCAGGTCGCAATCACTCAACCTTGGTCGTATACACCCCCCACCTTTTCAGACACAGGACGCGAGGGAAAGGTCAAAGACACTCGGCCCGTGGTTGACGAAATGTTCAAAGACTACATGCAGAAGCAACATCTTCCAGGGCTGGCCTACGGCGTTGTTTTAGACGGCAAGCTCTTATACTCGGGTGCTTTTGGGTACACGAATCTTGAGAAAAAGCTCGTAGCGGACGCGAGTTCGGTTTTTCGGATTGCGTCAATGAGTAAGAGCATTACGGCTCTTGCCGTACTCCAGCTTCGCGATGCAGGAAAACTGAACCTGGATGACTTTGCATCGAAGTACATTCCCGAAATGAAGAATCTGAAGTATCTTACGACGGACTCTCCGCCGATCACCATCCGACACCTTCTTACGCACGGGGCAGGCTTTCCAGAAGACAATCCGTGGGGGGACCGGCAGCTGGGGGATTCCGATGCTGACCTTCGAAAGCTCATGTCGGATGGGCCATCTTTTTCCAACGTGCCCGGTGTCGAATACGAGTATAGCAACGTGGGGTTCGCGCTCCTGGGGCAGGTTGTTCAAGCTGTCTCCGGAATGGATTTTCGGAAATACACGCAGGAAAACATTTTCAAGCCTCTGGGGATGAATGCCACGGTGTGGGAGTACGAGGAGGTGTCTGAAAAAAAACTTGCTCTCGGGTATAACTGGGTTCATGAGTCTTTTGTAAACATTCCTTTGGTTCACCATGGCGCGTACGGGGCGATGGGCGGACTGATCACTTCCATCGAAGATTTTTCAAAATACGTTTCACTACATCTTTCCGCCTGGCCTCCGCGCAATGGTGACGATGCCCGTCCATTGAAAAGAAGTTCATTGCGCGAAATGCATCATCCGTGGAGATTCAGCAGAA
>CAYNRS010000090.1:0-6787 GCA_964399565.1 uncultured Ignavibacteriaceae bacterium | reverse complement strand
ACCGTCATCGAGTGTGAGGTTGGGCTTGAACTTGAGCGACTCTTCAATGCACCAATAGAATTCCTGCACGTTCATTCCATGCCAGGCAAAAATGGAAACTCCATCGGCGGCGAGGGAAGCCGCTACATCATCCTGTGTGGAGAGGGGATTACAACCGCTCCAACTGACATCGGCCCCGGCTTCCACAAAAGTTTTTACAAGGACCGCAGTTTCCTTTGTCACGTGCAGACAACCGGCAATCTTGAATCCCTTCAACGGTTTAGACTTCCTATACTTTTCTCTTAGCGCCATAAGGACGGGCATGCGAGATTCTGCCCATTCAATGCGCATTTTCCCGGCTTTGGCGAGTGACAGGTCTTTTACTTTGTATTTTCCGACTTGCTCATTCATAAATATTGGTTAATTGGTGATACGTTAATTGGTGAGTAAATTAGTGAGTGGTAAGTAGCTACGTGGATGACTCGTTTTTTCTCTTGCGGAGATAGGCGATGTAACCGTTGATACTTCTGACAACTTCGAATCCTTCTTTTTTTAATTCGTTGAGGAAATCTGCGTTAAAATAACCCTCATCGAGGCAAATATTGAGGTCGTCAATCAATTCCTACGTGGAACCTCTCGCGATGCGAAAGAACTGCATTGTCTCCTGGAAATGGAATCGCCCGTGGCCCTCAGCAATATTATTGGTCATCGATCTCGCGCAATCCATGATTTGCGGAGCGAGGTTGTGTTTTTCCTCGGAAGGTAGTTTTTTTGCTACTGCGTACATCGATTTTCTGAATTTCCTGGCTTTCTGATACACTTCAAGAGCTTCGAAACTGTAGATGGAAGGGCCGCCCTCCCGGACTTCACCCACCTCGTCGAGCTCCAATGAATCGTATTCAGCTTCCCGTTTCTGCTCAATCATGAATATCGTTGGTTAATCGAGCTGCAACAATGAACCATCCACCAATTAACCCCTCACCAACTAACGAGTTGCCTTCTGAAATGTCTTCACAAGGTCCAGTTTCTCCCACGTAAACTCTTTCTCGTTCCTTCCAAAATGCCCATACGCAGCGGTCTTGCGGTAAATCGGCCGACGCAAATCGAGCCTCTTGATGATTCCTCTTGGTGTCATGTCCACTTTGTCCATGATCATTTCTGCAATCTTCTGATCAGGAATTGTGCCAGTTCCGAATGTTTGCACCATAATGGAAATCGGCTCGGCTACACCGATGGCATAAGAAACCTGAATCTGGCATTCACTCGCCAGCCCAGCCGCCACGATGTTCTTTGCAAGATGGCGAGCCGCGTACGCTGCGCTGCGGTCTACCTTCGTCGGATCTTTGCCGGAAAAAGCTCCGCCGCCATGAGGAGCTCGTCCACCATATGTATCGACAATGATTTTTCGTCCCGTCAACCCGCTGTCGCCGTGAGGGCCGCCAATTTCAAACCGTCCCGTGGGATTCACGAAATATCTTGTCTTGGCATCAAGCATTTCTGTTGGAATGACTTGCTTGACCACTTGTTCGATGACATCTTCTTTGATTTGTTTTTGTGAAACGGAGGGGTCATGTTGCGTTGAAACTACCACAGTGTGAACCCGAAGCGGCTTCTTGCCTTCGTATTCGATTGTTACCTGAGATTTTGCGTCGGGACGGACGTAGGGCATGCGACCGTTCTGGCTCCTTCGAATATCCGCAAGGCAATGGACGAGCTTATGGGCGTAGATGATCGGCATCGGCATATATTCAGGCGTTTCCATGCACGCGTAGCCGAACATCATTCCCTGGTCCCCCGCACCTCCAGTGTCAACTCCACGCGCAATGTCCGGGGACTGTGAATGAATGGCAGAAAGTATCGAGCAGGATTCCGCGTCGAAGCCGGTCCCGGCTTTGGTGTAGCCTATGTCGCGAATGACTTGCCGGACAACGTCCTGGACTTCAATGTACGCATCCGTGGTAATTTCACCGCCAACGAGGGCGAGTCCCGTCGTGACAAAGCTTTCGCAAGCCACACGGGCTTTTTTGTCCTGAGTGAGAATTGCGTCAAGAATCGCGTCGGAGATTTGGTCGCATACTTTATCAGGATGGCCTTCCGAAACTGATTCCGACGTGAAGAGGTGTTTCATGTTTGCTCCCTTAAGAAATCAATAAAACTCGAGTTCCGACGAATCGCCAATATTAATCCTCTTATAACTGCCCCTCACAGTGGCATTGCTGCCGACGATGGAATCCTCAAGAAGAGCGTCGGCGACCTTTGCACCCTCGCTGACAATGGAATTGCGAATAATGGAATTCTCGACATGCGCTCCCGCAGCGACGGTTGCATAGGGGCCGATGACAGAGTTCTTCACCACGGCATTCGGTGATACAAACACCGGAGGTTTCACGAGGATTTCGTCGGATTTTGGCGCAAGCGGGTTCCGGTCGAGAAGATACTTGTTTGTTGAAAGAAGGGTCTCAGGTTTTCCGCAGTCATACCACCCTTGAATATCAAACGTTTTGAATTTCTCGCCGCGTTCAATCATCATTTGCAAAGCATCGGTGAGCTGGAACTCCCCTCGCGTTCGCATGTTGCTCTTAATGATCTCGCGAAGACATTGAACTAACGAGTCGGGCTGTTGTATGTAATACAATCCAATGATAGCAAGGTTACTCGTCGGGTTCTCAGGTTTTTCCACCACGCGAGAAATATATCCGTTCGTCGTCTCCGCAACGCCGAACCTTCGGGGGTCTTCGACCTGTTTCACGCCGAGGACAGAACACTCTTGAGCCATCATCGCTTTCAAATCCACGTCGAAGATGGTATCACCAAGAATAATGAGGACGGGATTCCTGGAGAACGTGTGGCGCGAAAGATAGATCGCATGGCCAAGCCCGAGGCGTTCCTCCTGCTCGACAAAATCGACTTTGACCTTGTAATTCGCGACGACATAATCTTTGATCATGTCTCCGAGATACCCGACAATGACGGTCGCTTCCGTAAAGCCGTTTTCGATGACCTTATCGAGAATGTGTCCGATAATCGGTTTTCCACCGACATTGAGGAGCACTTTCGGGACAGTATATGTGTGCGGACGCAGCCTGCTGCCAACGCCTGCAACGGGGATAATAGCGCGCATGGGATTTTCGGGCGAAAAAAATCCCCTCGGAAAGAGGGGATACAAAGATACAAAACAAACCGTACAGAAACAAAAAGAAAGCGTGATTCCCTGTTATTGGTTTGAAGAGCACTCGGTTGCGCCCAGAGCGAACTCGACGGTACGACAAACATTGGAAGATTTGTAGCCTAAGCGGTGGAAAAAACAAAGTAACAAAAAAGCTTCACTCGGCAGAACACATCCCGGTAGCCGCTGACCTACCTGCCGAAGGGAACGCGCTCGTCCGGTAAGCAGGCTTTACGTCTGCGTAATTCGGCTGCAATCATGCGAATCTTGAAGAATGCTCGTGCGTCATTAATAGTTGCAAGAAATTTCTTTGAGACAGCGTCAGCATTCAGCGTGATGCGAGAGGAAGCTTGCGCTCTCAAAAATCAAAAATTTCAACTTCTCAACTCTCGGAATATTGCGGGGTGAATTCCCATTTTTCGGAACCCCCCACCCCCCGCGAAAGAGCTTTTTTTGGCGCTAATTTCCTTAGGCACGTAATTTGACGCACTGACAGCATGCAACCTTGGGTCGCCGATGACACTGCTGTAAAACCGGCGCTACTGAGCGTGTGGATGACAGATGATGAAAAAGGCTTGTGCGACACCGTTTGCTTGTTTTTCTCGCAACACTCAGATAAGTACACTTTTCGAAGCTTCGGATCAGCCGAGGAAATGCTCCGAGAGCTTCGCAACAATAGCAGTCCAGATGTGTTTCTGATTGACATTAAGCTTCCGGGCATGTGGGGAGACGAAGCGATTGAGTTTATACGGCAGTCAGTGCCTTCAACGCCAATTATCATGTTAACTGTTTGTGAAGACGACGATAACATTATAAGGTCATTTCTTGCCGGTGCCTCCGGTTATCTGCTGAAGCCGATAACAGGTAGCGAGTTGCTGCAGGCAATTAATGAAGCAGTGAAGGGTGGAGCGCCCATGAGTCGGAAGATTGCGTTGAGAGTTGTTGGATTGCTCGCTCATAGTACGGTAAGAAGAAACTTTACAATCTCGACACTGTCGACTCTCTGATTCTCAAAGATCTCTCAGAGGGGAAGAGCAGGAGACAAGCTGCCGAATGCCTGCACATGAATTTCTACACCCTCAATAACCGCATACAGTTCATTTTTGAGGAGCTAGGAGTCAACAAGTTGAGCGCCGCTGTAGCTAAAGCCATCAAAGAACACCTCTTCTAAGAATAAGAATTATTCCTGATTTAGCAGCATCATTTTCGGTACGTACGTACTTGCGTTAATCCTAAGTTCGTTCCAAGTTTCAGTGTTCTTGGACAAGCAACGTGAGTTCGCAAATGATTTTACGAGAAACGGGGCATCGAAAGGATCAATTCTGGCTCATCACTTGTTCTGCTGTAATCATTCTACTCGCGTTGAGAGATCTTGGACAGTTCTCTGGCGTTACCACACAAGCAATTATGCTGTGCCTTCTACATCCGTTGGTTTTTCAATTTTGCTTGCTCTGTAAAAGTCAGATAACTGGTTGCCCTACTGCGGTTGGAATAGAGAAAGTTTGCATGAATCTTCGATCTCGTATATTAGCGATGTTAATCGTTTCATAAGCCGGGTGCGATGGAACCCAAGAGCGAATGAGTCAACATAATGTCGTGATTCGAATGACTCTGCCCAGAGTGCAACAGTCAAAGTGTTTAAATAAAAGCTGGACATTGCAGACGAACAAATCAGCAGTTTTATGTCTGGGGTTGTTTTTCGCCATGACCGAGGCGATGGCCCAATACATGAATGTGCGTGTGAGTGATCCCTCTACAACTTATTATCCACAGGAACCAACAATTGCGATCAATCCTACTAACTCGCAAAATCTTATTGCAGCTCACAACCCCACAGGATTAGATGGTGGTCTGCATTATTCCACAGATGGTGGCGAGTCGTGGATACATAAGGGGTTTCTATTTGGTAATTACGGTGACCCATGTGTGCTCTTTGATGCAAACGGTCGCGCTTTCTATGCGCATGTTACATCAATGGCTGGTGGCTATTTTTTGGACAGAATGACCGTTCACCGATCCTCCAATGCAGGAATGACGTGGTATGACTCTCTTACCACACGCGTGAACTCACCCAAGAACCAGGACAAAGGATGGATCGCCTGCGATATTACATTTTCTCCATATCGAAACAATGTCTACATGGCTTGGACAGAATTTGACAAGTATGCCAGCAAGTTGGCGCTTGACAGCACTCGAATTTTGTTCTCGCGGATTGTGAACGGAACTGACTCGCTAACAACACCTATTCAAGTGAGCGATGAAGGTGGCAACTGTTTCGATGGTGACAGTACTGTTATGGGAGCGGTTCCGGCTGTCGGACCCAACGGCGAAGTCTACCTTGCATGGGCTGGGCCAAAAGGCATCATGTTTGACCGTTCATTCGATGGCGGCATAACATTTGGCAACGACATTTTTGTGGCCTCCATGCCTGGTGGCTGGGACTTCGATGTGCCTGGAATTTATCGTTGCAACGGCTTACCAATGACTGCAAGTGACGTCAGTAGCTCCGTCTATCGCGGAATGGTCTATGTAGTATGGGCAGATCAGCGAAATGGAGAGAACAACACCGACATTTTCATCGTCAAATCGAATGACAAAGGCACAACTTGGAGCCCTCCAAATCGCGTCAATACTGACGCCGCTACCTGTCACCAATGGTGGCCTTCTATCGCGATAGATCAAACAAACGGTTTTCTCTATGTGGTTTTCTACGATCGCAGAAACTATTCTCCATCGGACAGTACAACAGACGTTTTTCTTACAAAATCAACTGATGGCGGCGAAACCTGGAATGATTTCAAGATAAGTCAGGTTCCTTTTCTCCCCAAATCAACCATGTTTTTTGGAGACTACATCCACATTGCAGTCTTAAATGGGATGATTCGGCCGATCTGGACTCGGCTCGACACAATTAAATTAAGTGTTTGGACAGCCCTCATAGATGATTTTTCGTTGGCGGTTGATGGTGAGGAAGCTGGTCGTCCAATGAGATTTCATCTCTCCCAGAATTACCCGAACCCATTCAACGGCTCAACGAAGATTGAATTCGAACTTGACAAAAACGGGCTGGTTTCGCTACGCGTATTTGACGTGCTTGGTCGAAGGATTGCGACGCTTGTGAGTGGCGAGCTGACGGCGGGTAGGCATACTGCGATATTTTATGGCGACGATTTCCCTAGTGCTGTGTACTTCTATGAACTTCGTGCGGGTACCTATGCCACAGCTAAGAAGATGATGATCACCAAGTAACGGCCTAATCAATTCGTCCTGATTATAAGATGCACGCGAATCACCTCTTACCAGCTATCGAAAGTGCCCATTCACAACTTCAAATCTCGGAAGTCGCAATCTGATGATTCCCATTCGGTCGCGGGATGACTGGTCTATGGTATTCTCTAAACTGACAAGAGCACCTGTCACTATCGGTAACAAAGAAAGTCGAATTCCAATTCAGCTATCGCGCACAAAAAGCATTCTCGCGACTGTGATTCGTTTTTTGCTTGGCTTTACGTTTGTCATCAGTGCCGTTTCGAAAATGTATTATCCGGATAAAGCAGCAGCCTTTGTTTCAATCGCAATCGAGCTTCCAGCAACCAGCGCCCTAATAATAACTTGGGTCATCGCTGGTGCAGAATTGATCAG
>CAYNRS010000089.1:0-6813 GCA_964399565.1 uncultured Ignavibacteriaceae bacterium | reverse complement strand
TCAACGAACGTTTACATTCATAAAGGCGCCGGCGCTTACATCTGCGGTGAAGAGTCGGCCTTGATGAATTCTATAGAAGGCGAGAGGGGATACCCGAGAGTCAAACCCCCGTTTCCCGCACAGTACGGCCTCTGGGGTTGTCCCACCACCATCAACAATGTCGAAACGATCAGCAACGTCCCGCTCATTATTAAAAATGGCTGGGAGTGGTACTCCAAAATCGGTGCGCCGAAACATCCCGGGCCTCTTCTTGTTGGCGTGAGCGGCCATGTGGACAAGCCCGGTGTTTACGAAATGCCGACGGGTGTTCCGATCCTGGAGATCATTCATAAATGGGCAGGCGGTGTCCCGGGCGGAAAAGGAATCAAGGCTGTGATCCCCGGAGGTTCCTCGACAATGGTACTGCGCGGAGATCAGTTAGAGGGCGTGAAGATGGACGCTGACTCCATGAAGACTGCCGGTTCGGCTGTCGGGACTGCGGGCCTCATTGTGATGGATGAGGACACAGATTTGATCAAGGTCCTGACTCGAATTGCGAAGTTCTATTATCACGAATCCTGCGGTCAATGCACACCCTGCCGTGAAGGAACCGGCTGGCTTTGGAAAGTTCTGAAACGGTTCGAAAATCACGAGGGCCGACTACAGGATATTGATTTGCTCATGGACATCGCCAATAATATCGAGGGGAACACCATTTGTGCATTAGGCGATGCCGCAGCGTGGCCCATCCAGGCGATGATTCGCAGATTCAGAGACGAGTTCGAAAAGCGCGTATCCCGAAAAAACATAAGTGTTTCAGAACCTGTAGTTGCCTGATCTAGATCTTTCCTAACAGAGTCCGATTTCTTCTGGAGACCTTCCGAAGGTTCAAACAGCCGAAAGCTTGACCTTCGGAAGGTTCACGTGAAGTCGGACTTTGCGTTCTTCCGAACAAATCTGTGGAATTGACGTAAACCATCGGAACATTGCCGCCTGCGGGCTCGTCTATAATTGAGATAGGTACAACCAAAACGAGCAGCGAGTGTGCACAACCTTGATTCTGTCATATCACTCAACGAGCCCTGGATCGTGAAGATTAACCCGTCGGTGTCAACCTCGCGCGATGGAACTTCTGGAATTGTCGAAAGAACTCCGGTTCGAACTCCTTTAATCTCGCTTGAGGAGAAAACCGACGATGTCCTGATAACGCTGTTTCAAACCGGCGAACAGGAAGTTTTTCGCGTGCTGGTTCAGCGCTACCAGGAAAAGGTCCGGAATCTCATCTACTCAATTTTCCACGATGAGGATCTTGTGAGCGACCTTGCGCAGGAAGTCTTCATCAAGTCTTATGAGGCATTGCCGTATTTTCGCTTTGAATCCTCTTTCTACACATGGATCTATCGCATAGCGGTGAACAAGTGTCGCGATGAAATGCGGAGAAGGAAAGTGAAGAAATGGCTTTCCCTGGGGTCACTGTCAGAATCGGCAGACAGGGAATTTCAGGAGAAAACGTCCGTTCACCCTGAAAACACGGAAGCCCAGGAGATCGTCTCCAAAGGATTACAGCTGCTTCCCGAAAAATTTCGCCTTGCCATTCTCTTGAAAGACATCAACGGACTTTCCTACGAAGAAATGGCAGACGTGATGCAATGCGAGATCGGCACAGTGAAATCAAGACTTTCCCGGGCGCGGTCCATGCTCCGCAAAGTACTGCAACCGCTCCTGGAGGAGGTAAAATAAATGAAACGATTCTCTCCGAAGGAACTCTCCTACAAACTTTCATTGTATCTCGACGACACGCTGTCCGCTGAAGCAAAGAAAGAGCTTGAGGAGTATCTTGAATCCAATGATTATGCCCGGCGCGAGCTTCAGAGCTTGAAAGCTCTTCGAGAACTCCTCGCAGGACAGGGGAAACTTAAGGAAGACCCGGCCTTCTGGACAAGGCTTTCGGTGGTTCTTGCGCATTCGAATACGGAGCGGGAAAGCGCACTCCCTTTTCCCCGCAAATTCATTCCGGCGGCCGCGAGCGTGTTGGCTCTTGCTCTGGTCGTTGTGGGATTGGTCATCTTTCAGAACCGGATTCCGTTGGGAGAATTCATTTCCCAAAAATCGAAGATCGTTCAGGAAGCATACGAGCAAGGTGTCCTCAAGGGTTCCATCCTCCCGTTGTTCACCGATATTGACAAGAATCAGGTTCTTCAATTTGCTCTTTTTGGATCCTTGCCATTGGATACGAAATCCGAAACCGCTTTACAGGTTGACGAAGAGGCCGAAAAAGGGTATCGCATTGAGCTTGGGAAAACTCCAGTTAAGTCGAAACAAGTGACGGTGCGTGACCTCCAGCGTGAAGTGCAATTGACCGATGCGCAGTCGAAAACCATTGATTCCATGCTGATTGAGATGAAGAAGAGAATCGAATCTTCTATTCTGGTTGCCGAAAACGATGCTCTCGTCATCGACCCCGAGTTGCCGAAATTGAACCGCGTGATGGTCTCTAATATTGCTGCTTCATTGGAGCCGCAGCAACGCGTGCGCTTCAATCGCTTCCTTGAAGTGAGAGATGCGCCATACACGGTTTCCACGCAGACAGCTCCACGCGTAAGAACGGGGGGGATGTTCCGGAATATTCACAGGCCGCATCGGTCCGACCGTTTTGTCGTTGTCACGCCCGATACCGTCCTGGTGCAGACGATCGAGCTGAATATCGACAGCATCCGTCAGAGTGTCGAACTGCAATTCCGCCACATGCCGCCGATGATGCCCCGTGCAGACAGGATTCTCCGAAGACTTGCAGAGCGGGAGCTTGCTGCATTTCCGCGGACGCCGACGATGCCTCGCTCGTTTCAGGTCTACGGCGATTCAGAGGTGTTCAGCATCGAAATCGAAAAAGAAATGGTGACTCAAGAAAAGGGACAGATGCACATTGAAGTCCTTCCCCGAATCCGTGCAACGGCCAGAACGCGCCCTTTGATGCGCGGCTTCGGATTCCAGTTTGTTTCTCCGGGAAGCTCGGAAAGCCTTAATGTAAGGGTTTTCGATGAATCCACGTTCGACTCGATGATGCATTTTCCTCCTCCGAGGTACCAAAAGCGTTATCCGCCGAAGCTTGACAGCTTGATGAGAGTGATGGAACAACGAAGGATTCAGGAAGAAGCCGATTCAAGCAAGTTGCTTCCTCGCGAGGAGGAATAGCAAGAAACCTCTCCTTCAGCGATTTTTCCCGCCGCTTTACGCCCTGAGCGTCGTGTGGAGAGTAGTTTTTGCGTTGACTTTCCAGCCAAATTTTCCTATATTTCCAAGCTCAAAAATTGTCAAGACTCATTGCCTGGGGATTTCAGTGGAAACGTCGCCAAAAACAAGGTTTTTCAAGCAAGAAGAAGTACAGCAGAAGTGGTTTGTCGTTGATGCCCAAGGAAAAACGCTGGGGCGAATTGCATCGCAAGTGGCACACATCCTGCGCGGAAAACACAAACCGACCTTTACGCCCAATGCCGACGTCGGTGATTACGTCGTGGTCGTCAACGCTGAGAAGGTGGAAGTGACGGGCAAGAGGACGGAGCTGAAAGAATTCTATCGTAATACGGGTTATCCGGGCGGGGCGCGGTTTACGAAGTTCAAAGAACTTATCGAAACAAGGCCGGAGTGGGTGTTTGAGCATGCAGTCAAAGGAATGATTCCGCATAACAGACTTGGTCGAAAGATCATTCAAAAGTTGAAAATATACCGGGGTTCGTCGCATCCGCATACAGCGCAAAAACCCGAAGCATTGCCTCTCTAAGGTCAGGAAAGAAGAATTATGCCGGCTTTTATCACCGTTGGACGTCGCAAGAATGCTGTCGCACGTGTAAAACTTGTCGAAGGATCGGGTAAGATCACCATCAACAACCGCGACCTCGACAACTATTTTGGTATCGAAGTGTTGCGGGGTGAAGTGAAAAAACCCTTTGCTGTTACGGAGACACTCGGCCGTTATGATGCCAAGATCAGCGTTGCGGGAGGAGGCCCCACCGGCCAGGCCGGAGCCATCAAGCTTGGTATCGCCCGATCTTTGGTGACAATTGACGAAGATATGCGAACGAGCCTGAGAAACGCTGGATTACTCACTCGCGACCCGCGTATGGTGGAAAGAAAGAAATACGGCCAGAAAAAAGCGCGTAAGCGATTCCAGTTCTCGAAGAGGTAGCAAGTTTTCGCCAGTGGATTCAGGATTCAAGTTTCATGGACTCTGAATCCTGAACCCTGAACCTGTTTTCTATCAATCATATTCCCTGATTCGACTGGTAGTGTGGTGCCCCGGTGCCATTCCGGAAGGAGACGACGGGAATAGTCGACCCGCAATCGCGGGTATCCGCCAACAACGGATAAACCAACTAAAAAAAGGATCACGCATGCCTCGTGTTGAGCTCGAAGCACTCCTCCAAGCCGGTGCCCACTTTGGGCATTTGACCCGCCGTTGGAATCCCAAAATGAAGCCATACATTTTCATGGAACGCAATGGGATTCATATCATCGATTTGAAGAAAACTCAGGAAATGCTCGACTCTGCCTGTGACGCCGTTGCAAAAATTGTCGCGGAGAACAGGAAACCTCTGTTTGTCGGGACGAAACAACAGGCTAAAGACGTCGTGAAGGAAGAATCGCAGCGCTGCAACGCTTTCTACGTGACGGAAAGATGGCTTGGCGGAATGCTGACGAATTTTACGACGATACGCAAAAGCGTCAAACGGCTCACGAATATCGAAAAAATGGAGATGGATGGTACGTTCGACAACATCACCAAAAAAGAGAGGCTGCACCTGAGCCGTGAGCGAGAGAAGCTTCAGGATGTCCTTGCCGGTGTTGTGGAGATGACAAGACTCCCCGGTTTGCTCTTTGTTGTGGACTTGAAGAAAGAAGCGATAGCGGTGAAGGAAGCTCATCGCCTTTCCATTCCCGTTGTTGCGATTGTTGACACGAATACGGACCCTGAGACGGTCGATTATCCGATACCTGCGAACGACGATGCTCTGAAATCCATTCAGATGGTCACGAAAGCGATTTCCGATGCGGTTATCGAGGGTTCCCAAAAAGCCTCCGCAAAAAGAGCTGCCGATCTTGAGGCTCAGGAGGCTGAAAAAGCTGCGCATGCGACAGTGAAAGCATAGGAGTCGAGTTCTTATGGCGGTTATTTCAGCAGAACAAGTGAAGCAACTGCGCGAGAAAACTGGCGCAGGAATGATGGATTGCAAGAAAGCCCTTGAGGAAACCAGCGGCAACCTGGATCAGGCGGTTGAGTACCTTAGAAAAAAAGGCGCGGCGACTGCCGCAAAAAGAGCTGACAAGGAAACGAACCAGGGTGTAGTCGAGGCATACATTCATGCCGGAGGCCGGATCGGATCCATGGTGGAGTTGAACTGTGAGACGGATTTTGTTGCCAAGACACCCGATTTCAAGCAACTGGCTCATGATATTGCCATGCAAATCGCGGCAATGAGCCCTCAGTACATCGCACGCGAGGAAATTGAAAGGGCGACGCTCGAAAAAGAGCTTGAGATTTACAAATCCCAGGCCATGAACGAAGGAAAACCGGCAAACATCGCAGAAAAAGTTGCCCAGGGAAGGCTCGAGAAATTCTATCAGGAAACAGTGCTGTTGGAACAAAGCTTTATCAAGGATTCGGGCAAAACCATCAAGGACCTCCTCGATGAGGCAACAGCAAAGGTGGGGGAGAAAATCTCCATTCGCCGCTTTGAGCGGTACCACCTCGGAGAGAACCACTCATGAACCAGTAAGATCCCGAAGCAATTCGGGATTTTTTTTATCGGAAAACGCGCCAATGGCGGAACTCAGATACAAACGCATACTCTTAAAGCTCAGCGGTGAATCCCTCATGGGTAGTCAGGACTACGGGATCGATTCTCGTGTTCTTACGCACTACGCTGAAGACATTCGGGATGCTCAGAAACTTGGAGTTGAAGTTGGCATTGTCATCGGCGGAGGCAACATCTACAGAGGCATAGAGAACTCGTCGGACGGAATCGACAAAGTCACGGGCGACCATATGGGAATGCTTGCGACGGTCATAAACGCGCTGGCATTGCAGAGCGCCCTTGAGCACCGCGGTGTAAAAACACGATGTCTCACGGCAATTAACATGGAGAAAGTTGCCGAACCGTTCATTCGACGTCGTGCCATAAGACACCTCGAAAAAGGAAGGGTCGTTATTTTCGCAGCGGGGACCGGCAATCCGTATTTTACGACGGATACGGCTGCGGTCTTGCGCGCAATTGAGATCGAAGCAAACGTCATTCTCAAAGGAACGAGGGTGGACGGTATTTTCGACAGCGACCCGGAGAAAAACTCCGACGCAGTGCAGCTTCCCGAGATTTCCTACGCGGATATTATCAAAAAAAACCTGCGCGTGATGGACCTGACCGCAATTACACTGAGCAAAGAGAACAAACTCCCGCTGGTGGTTTTCAACATGAATATTCGCGGCAACCTTAAGCGGGTGGTCATGGGAGAGCGCGTGGGTTCCAAAGTCGCTGATATTCCCGTTACCATTCATTAGTCATTGTCCAACAACCATCGGAAGACTTCATGGTCAAAGACATCTTGAAAAATGGTGAAGACCGGATGAAGAAAGCGGTTGAGGTTGTGCGCGAGGAGCTTGTGAAGATTCGAACGGGGAAAGCCACGACGGCTTTGCTGGACGGGATTCGTGTTGAATACTACGGTCAGATGATGCCGTTGAATCAGGTTTCCAACGTCAGCACGCCCGATGTTCATTCGATCGTCGTGCAGCCCTGGGAAAAGAACATGATCCAGCCTATTGAAAAAGCAATCCTGAACGCA
>CAYNRS010000088.1:0-6832 GCA_964399565.1 uncultured Ignavibacteriaceae bacterium | reverse complement strand
ACCCGGGCCTTTTCCGGCATAATCTGGTGCATATACCCAATTTGGCCTTCCTGAAATACCATCAGCGTTTGTGTCGCCCGAATCCGCGTTGAAAAGAATGACGGAGTCAGGAATTGCTTCGATCAAACCGATGCCGAAAACAACCGGACCGCTTCTGCGTGAAACTGCGTTGGCTTGAGGTGGAAGGACTTCCGATTGGACTCCCGGCACGGCATGGTCCTGGAGCTGTGGGCCACCGAGTCCGGTTAAGAGGTCCGTGACTCCGCCAGTCGTCATTCCAAAACGGATAAGATTCGCGCGTGGGTTCGCTTTTCCATCCCTCGCGTGACACGTCTCGCACGACGGTTGATTGAATATGGGACCAAGCCCTTCCTTCACGCTAAAGGAATGTCCGAAACCTTCATCCCCGCGTGCAAAGGCTGCAGATTGCTCCTTCGTAAGGCCGGGCAATTGTTCTTCAAATGATTCTCCGCTTTCTGGCGGTTCCGTGAGAAGAATTTCGCAAGCCTGCAGGAGAACACCAGCGGTGACAAGTGAGAAAAAAAGTTGTGAATGAAGTTTGATTTTTTTGGATTTCATATACCAGTTTGCTCGTCGCACCCACGGCTCAACTTTTTGAATGGGGTTTTTCATACCGTTGCTATACGATCAGCACGGGAATCTTCAAGCGGTGACGCACTTTGCTGATGGAAGTGCCAAAGATAAGATCGCGCAATCCCTGATGCCGGTGACCACCCATAACAAGAATATCAACTTGATGAGCCACTGAAAGCCGGACAAGTTCTTTCGCCGGTTTGCCGTAACCAAGCAGAGGATTGACTCTCAGTCCTGTTTCCGCCAGTTGCCGCGCTATTTCCTGTATGAACCCGACATCGCTGCGGGCTTCTTTGTCGTCCGCCTCCCTTCCGAAAAGCTGCACGCTTACTCCCTCGACGACGTGAAACAGGAAGACTTCAGCATTATGCTGCTGCGCGAGCGTCCTCGCGTGAGCAAGAACGCGGCCGTCTGCTTCTGAATGGTCCACAGCGACGCCGATCCTTCGGTATGCAGTCGGCGTCAGGTCATGCACGGGGATTTCTTTCATTTCTTCTTTTCTCCTTATGCGCCACGATTTCGGCAAGGAAATGTAAGCAAGAAGCAGGAACACCGCCGCAACCAGGGGAACCACAGTTACCCAGAGCCATACGGCACTATCGCCGGCCTCCTCAATCCAGCCCAGGACAGTGTCGGTAATCAGTCGTGCATTCAGCCCCACGATAATTGCTGCACTAATCCATGCAAGGGCTTTCACCCAACTCTTACTTGCGAACGTTCCCATTGTCAACTTGTCGCTGGTTAATTGAATTAACGGGATGATGGCAAATGGAAGCTGCAAGCTTAGTATGACTTGACTGAGAATCAAAAGGTCGTATGAACCGTGTTCCCCTTTCAGGCCGATGACGATGACTGCCGGAATAATAGCGATCATGCGTGTAATAAGTCTTCGCAGCCACGGGCGTATGCGGATCCGCAAGAAACCTTCCATCACAATCTGTCCGGCCAGAGTTCCCGTCAATGTCGAGCTTTGTCCCGCGGCTAGCAGGGCAACAGCGAAGAGAGTGCTCGCGAGAGTCGTCCCGAGAAAGGGTGTGAGCAACTCGTGCGCCTGTTTGATCTCCGTAACAACAACGCCGTTCTTGAAAAAGACGCTGGCGGAAAGGACGAGGATTGCTGCGTTAACAAAGAAAGCTGCGTTAAGAGCGATAGACGTGTCAATCAGGTTGAACTTGCACGCTTGCTGCTTTCCCTCCTCCGTGGTTTCGACAGCCCGCGTTTGCACAAGGGCAGAATGGAGGTAAAGATTATGCGGCATGACTGTTGCCCCAAGAATTCCAATGGCAACATAAAGGCTCTCTGATGTCAGCTTCGGCACAAACCCTGTCACGACTTCTCCCCACACAGGTTGCGCAAGAATCATTTCCAGGCCAAAACAAATTCCGATCGTGGCAACGAGAGCAAGAATGAACGCTTCCATCTTGCGGATGCCGTAACTCTGAATAATCAGAAACAAGATGGTGTCGACAGCTGTGAGAACAACGCCATACAAAAGGGGAATTCCAAAAAGAAGGTTAAGGCCGATCGCCGTGCCGAGAACTTCTGCGAGGTCGCATGCTGCAATCGCTATTTCGCACAAGACCCACAGCGAATAAGCAACAGATTTCGGGTAGTTTTCCCTGCACGCCTGGGCAAGGTCTCTACCGGTGACAATTCCCATGCGTGCGGCAAGCGTCTGCAAAAGCACCGCCATGGCGTTCGACATCAGCAAGACCCAGATGAGCTGATAGCCGAACCTCGCACCGCCCTCGAGGTCCGTTGCCCAGTTTCCCGGGTCCATGTAGCCGACGCTGACTAGATAGGCGGGGCCTGCAAACGAAAGCAGTTTTCTGAAGAACCCCATCTTCTGGGGAATCTTTACCGTCCTGTGAACTTCAGATAGCGAAGGAGACGCGATTTCTGTCACTTCGAACGTGTTCACTTCGTCACCTGGTTTCGACAAAGATGTGTTGCGAGAGCTTCGCGCTGATAAATTGTTCTTTGCCTCCGACATCGACCCTGAGCGAGCCGTCGAATGCTATTCTCTCCTTCACTTTGATTCTTGTCCGCAACCCAATGCCCAGTTTCGACATGTAGAGCAGGATCTCGGCGTTCGCGTCACTCACACGACGAACCGTTGCAGTGTTTCCCGGAGCAACATCCGCAAGGACATTGTGTTGGGCACTCTGGACCTTTCCTTCACGCGTGGGGATTGCGTCTCCATGAGGATCGGTGCTGGGGTAGCCGAGGATTTCGTCAATCCTGCGCTCCAAACGCTCGGAGGCGATGTGCTCAAGCTTCTCAGCCTCTTCGTCAATCTCATGCCAGTCGTATTTGAGTACTTCCACCAGGAATGCTTCCCACAATCTATGCCTTCGGATAATCTGCAGCGCGCGCTTTCTTCCCTCCTTCGTCAGTTGAACACCCTTGTAAGGCGTGTGCGACACAATACCTTCTTCCGCCAGTTTTTTCAACATTTCCGTGACGGATGCGGGAGAAATCTTGAGCTTTTGGGAAAGCAACGTGGTTGAGACTTTCCCCTTGCTCGACTCTATTTTGTAGATATTCTTGAGGTAATCTTCGAGTTGCTCGCTTGGCATGATAATCCTAAATATAAATTTAGGGTTGCCTAAATATAATACCGAAAAAGAGTTTTGTCAAGAGTTTTTTTCTGGATAATGGAATGTTGAGGACCTACTTCGCTTCTCTGGCCTGGAAGAGGCTGTCGGAGAGGTTGGTGTTGATTCGGTAGTTTGTGTAGATGAGCGTGATGGATCCTGATCGGGGTGTTGACCGTTGGATCTCCTCGAACTGTCCCGCAGGTGCAGGGTTGCTGTCGAGCCGCGGACGCTCAACAGGAACCATCGTGGTCCCGAACGTCGCCTTCATTGTTCGTGGAAGCCAGAATTCGCCGCGCTCTTTTGTGTAGGAGAATTCGAGTGTAAGAACCCTTCCCTCGTACGGCGTTGCCTGTGCTCGAACAATCACCCAATACACCGGGTCAACCAGCAACTGCAATTCCCTCAGTCTTGTTTTCGGGTCCTTCGCGACGAGCTGCAGCTTCGTCACCTTTTTGCCGTTTGCGGTATCGTCTCCTGCAATCGTTGCGGTGTACCTTTGTCGCAGTACGGTTGCATTCAGTAACACGCCTTCTCTTGGGACGAGCCCAAAACTCTGAGAATCAAACGTCACCTTGTCCGGCTTCTTGTAATACATGGTAGCCGTCGTGCGCGGCACCCGAAGGCGTTCCATACTGATCTCACCTTCCAGCGTCACGACGAAATCGTGAACTCCTTCTGTGTTCTTCTCGACGTTGCGGAGGACGGCTTCACCTGTTTTGGGTTGAGTGAACGCAAGTCCGGTCACAAGGAACATAAATAGAAAATATCCACCTGATTTCAAGTTCGTCGCCTCACGACTTGTTATTTCTGTTTTTCTTCAACAAACGGCCGCCACTTCTCTTCCGGCGAAGGCGCAGTCATCAGGCTTACGACCAAGAGACTAAGGAGTGACGCTGCAGCCGCAGGCAGGATTATATAATCTGTTTCCAGAAGATGCGTCGGAAGTACGATGTTGGCCAGCGTAATCGCCAGCGTAACGCTCATACCGGCAATAATCGAGGCAACGCCTCCTTGAACGGTGACTCTTTTCCATAGAAAGGCGGCCAGTAAAGCCGGAGTTAACCCGGCTCCAACCATTGTGTATGCGGTGAACGCCATGTCGAGAATACTCTTGAAAAAATTTGCAACGACGTAAGCAACCACGCCAAGGAGAACAATCCATATTCTCTGGAATCTAATGATGGATTGTTCGGAAACCCCCGGGTTGATGAAACGTTGATAAATGTCTCTTGCGATATTCGTCGACGGGACCATCAGGAAAGTATTCGCCGTCGAAAGAATTATTGCTACTGCGGCACAGATTAACAATACCCCGGCAAATGTTGGAAGGTCGTGGCGGGCCAGATAGAGAATGATGGTCTCAGTCGTTGCTTTGTCCAGGGTGCCGTCCGTAGCGGCAAAAGGCGCCAGCGTGAGGTACTTCGAGCTTCCAATAATCGACAAAAATGCCAGTGCGGATTCGATGAAGACAACCCCAATGATCATTCCGAGGACCGCACGGCGGGCTGTGTGTTCGTCCTTTGCCGAAAAAAACTTCTGATACATGCTGCTCTCCCCCAAGAGCAAAAAGAACGTGGGGAAAAACACCCCCGTCGCCCACACCCAATCCTCGTGGCCAAATGCCTGAAACCGCTCCGCCGGAAGCATGGCCAGCTCCTGAGATCCGCCGACGGCGTTGTAGGCAAGTGGCACTGCAATAAGCAAACCAACGGTGATCATAATGCCATTGAACAGGTCGATGGCGATAATCGAAACGAGACCGGCAACCATGGTGAACAGAATTGCCACCGCGCAGGTAATGGCCGCGCCGGTTTGCGGGTCCATGCCGGTGAGAATATTCAGCAGTCTCCCTCCTCCACGAAACTGATAACCCGCGATGGTCAGGTACGCAATGATCACAACAGACGTCCCGAGCAATCGCGCCGTTGAATTGTAACGCTTCTCGAGAATATCCGACAGCGTGTATTGCGAAATTCGCCTTACACGGTGCGCTAGAAAATACACAATTGCAATTCCCACCCATGCACCCGCGCTCATCCAGAGCATGGAAAACCCCTGCCGGAAGGCAAGCCCGGATCCACCGAAAAGACTTCCGGAGCCAACCCACGTGCACACGAGAGTGCCTGCGAGGAAAAGCGCCGAGGTTTTCCTCCCCGCCACCATGAAATCATCCTGCGTCTTGACTGCTCTGCTCTTGTAGATTCCAACAGACGTCAGAATAACAAGGTAAACAACGATACCAATGAGATATGCGTCCATGCGGGTCCTTTATTCTGAATCGGTTTTTACGACAAGACATCCTTTCTGACAAAAATAATCCATGCAGCGGAGACGGCAGCGAGATTGTAGAGGGCCAGATTCATGGCGGATTCTCTAATTTCGCGCCATGGCACGGGGTCGGCAAACATTTTTTGCCACGATGCCATGTGATACGTGAAGAGGTATTCACGAATGGCCGAAAAAGTTTCGACAGGAATGACTGTGATGATCGTCAGCACGATGATGACTCCCATCGTTCCCACGATCGGCCCGATTGCGTTCTCCACAAACGAAGAGAACAGGAAAGCAATCGAGGCCACGGCCGTCATTGACCATGCCGCAAGAATATAGGCGATAACAAAGCGCCACGCAACATCGGATTCAGGCAAAACGAGAATCCCCTGCTGCAGGACAATCATATCGCCTGTCCCAAGGAGCGAAACAGCAAGCCCGACACTGAGCACGCCCAGGAACGTCACAAACAACACGACATAGAGAATCGTTGTAAGATATTTTGCCAGAAAGATTTTTGTTCGCGAAACCGGCCGTATAAGCAAGAGTCTGTATGTTCCTCCCGTGGCCTCGCCAGCCAGCTGATCCCCGGCGACAAACGAGATCAGAATGGGAATCTGTATCCAGAGGCTGTTCATGATTTGGAGGCTGACGAACCAGCCGTTGAAGAGGTTGCCCAGGAGAATGAAATCCTGTGCGACTCCCCTCATTGCCATTCGCAGGAACCGTCCACCTTCCAGCTTCAACGCGATTTCAACGAGCGGAACAATGAGTAAAATAATGAGGAAGCCGAGATAGGTGCGCTTCTTCAGAAACGTTTTGACCATTTCGATTCGCAGCAGTCTCAGAAATTGTGGAATGAATTTCATAAGCGGCTTTCGTTTTCCGTAATCGAAAGGAAGAAATCCTCAAGCGACCGTCTCGGTACAAGCGCTCGGACATGCACACCTGCCCTGACAAGTGCTTTGTTCAACGTTGGCACATCCTTAAAATCCATTTTTACTTCGAAGGCCCGATTGCGCTCTGAGAATCCAGCAATGAACTTCCTGTTCTTCTTCAGGACGGACCGAATTTTGGCATATGGCTCACCCTGGACAACAACGTACTTCCCCCCTTCATCCAGCAGCCTGTTGACGTCACCTTGAACCACCAGCTCGCCCTTATTGATAATTGCCATCCGGTTTGCCACAAGTTCGATTTCATTCAGCAAATGTGAAGAAAGAAAGATAGTCTTATTCTGGTCTTTCGCCAGATGAAGAATGAGTTCTCGCACCTCTTTCATACCCTGCGGATCCAGGCCGCTTGTAGGCTCGTCGAGAATAACGAGTTCAGGGTCAGAAAGAAGCGCCTGTGCAATTCCGAGCCTT
>CAYNRS010000087.1:0-6851 GCA_964399565.1 uncultured Ignavibacteriaceae bacterium | reverse complement strand
TGAACTCGGCGAGCTTGCTTCGGCTTTTAACAATATGTCCGTCATGCTCGGCAACAACTACACAAAACTCAAGGCGTACTCAGAGCTTGTGACAACATTGAACAGCCTTGAGTCGATCGGCGAGGTGGAATACAGGAGTCTCGAGTTACTGTGTAAAAACCTGCACGCTTCCGTCGGCGCACTTTATCTCGTCAACAACGAGTTGGGCCAGCTTGAGCTTGCGTCCGGCTACGGACTCAAGGAAAACGGCGAAAGAGTGAAAACCTTCAGGATTGGGGAAGGCCTTCCGGGACAGTGTGCGAAAGAGCAAAAAATCCTCCAAGTCAATGATATTCCTACGACATCCGATTTCCGCATTGACACGGGACTTGTGGAAGTCGCCCCGAAGAGCATCATCGCTGTTCCGATAATCTTCCAGGACAAAGTGCTCGGCGTTCTCGTCCTCGGCTCGACAAGTTCCTTTGTCGAAGCGGAGATGGACATCATCAACAATTCTGTTCCGCAGCTCGGAGTGGCTATCACGAATGCTCTTAATGATGAGGCAACAAGAAAACTTTCGGTGGAGATTGCAAAACGGAACGAGGAACTCAACTCCAAGAACGCCGAATTGGAGAATGCCTATCGGGTCAAATCAGACTTCCTTTCGAGTATGTCGCATGAGTTGCGGACGCCGCTCAATTCCATCATCGGGTTCAGCTCCATTCTCTTGGCACCTAATTCACCCGAGCCTCTTACGAAAGACCAAAAGATGGCCATCGAAAAGGTGCTGAAGAACGGCCGGCACCTCCTGCAGTTGATCAACGATATCCTCGACCTTTCCAAGCTGGAATCCGGAAGAATGTCGTTGAGCATCGAATCCGACGATGTTCCGTCGGTGATTTCGAATTGCGCCTTGACGGTCGAGGTGCTCATGAAGTCCAAGAATTTGAACCTTGTTCAGGATATCGCTGCAGACGTTCCTCGATTGACGACGGACATTGTGAAGATCCGGCAGATTATCGTCAACCTCCTCAGCAACGCGGCAAAATTCACTGAAAAAGGCGATATCACCATCAAGGCCTGGAAATCCGGCGACATGATATCAATGTCCGTAAAGGACTCCGGCATCGGCATTGAAAAGAAGAATTTTGATTTGATCTTTCAAGAGTTTCAACAAATCGACAGCAGCAACACACGGAAGTACAAGGGAACAGGTCTCGGGCTTCCGATCGCTAGACGATTGGCAAGAATGCTGGGGGGCGACTTGACCGTCGATAGCGAATACGGTAAGGGGTCTACTTTCACGCTAACAATTCCTCCGGTTGTTTCTGAAAAGAAAACACCTGAGGAAAAGAAAGAGACCCCGAAGCCCGCACCTGTACCCCTTTCTCAATTCGTGCCGCCGATCGCGGCGACCGGATCTACCAAGGGAGTCCATATCCTGTGCATTGACGATGATCCGGATGTTATCGAGATTCTCCGGAAATACCTGGTGCCCGAAGGATACTCGGTAGCAGGCGCTCTTTCAGGCGATGAAGGGTTGGCGGCGGCCGCGCGCTTGAAGCCATCGCTCATAACACTCGATATCATGATGCCAAAGAAAGACGGTTGGCAGGTCCTTCGAGAACTGAAGCAGAATGCCGCTACCAAAGATATTCCTGTGGTCATGCATTCAATTGTCGACAACAAACCGCTCGCAATGTCTCTTGGAGCTGTGGATTTGCTGGCCAAGCCGACGGATCCTAATCGTCTTCTGACTGTCGTACGGCAGTTCATCAAATCGAACGACCAGTACATCCTTGTCGTCGACGACAATGAAGACTTCGCCCTTGCAGTGAAAAATCTCATGAAACCGGATGGTCTGAACATCAAGGTCGCCAACGGAGGAAAGAAAGCGCTGGAGATCTTGAAAGAATCGAAGCCAGCACTTATTTTGTTAGATCTGCTCATGCCCGAAATGGACGGGTTTGAGGTTGTTCGGCAGCTACAGGCGAATGAAGCCTGGAAAAGAATACCCGTTATCATACTCTCTGGGAAAGAGCTGACGCCTGACGAGCTCTCAAAACTCAATAATCAGGTGACCGATTACATGAAAAAAGACGATTTGTCACAGGTAGAACTGACCCGAACTGTGAAGCGGATACTTAACCTTAATTAGAATGCAAACCAATGTTTGATAAAGAGCCAACGATTCTCGTCGTCGACGACACCGAGGACAATCTTGATCTGCTGGAGTTCGCCCTCAAGCGCAAACCCGTGAAAATGTTGCGGGCGACAAACGGCAAAGCTTGCCTCGCCATTGCCCAGGAACATAACCCCGATCTTATCCTGCTGGACATTCAGATGCCGGAAATGGACGGTTTTGAGACGCTGAAGCAACTGCGCGCCAATCGAAGCACAGCAAAAATCCCAGTGGTGTTTCTGACAGCACAAAAGAAAGACCCTGAAAGCATCAAAGCTGGACTGGAAATGGGAGCAGAACAGTATCTGACGAAACCCATCGATACTGAAGAACTTCTCGTCCGCGCGAGGACTCTCATTCGGCTCAAACGCGCCGAGGCTGAACTCGAACGGACAAAAGCCGATTTTATGGCGATGCTGGTCCATGATCTGAGGAGCCCTATAACGGGCATCAAGTCCGTTATTGAATACTTTCTTGAGGACGGAAGATCCAGCGGGTTGAGGGTTGAGCACATGGAACTTCTGGAGTCTTCCCACGAGTCTGCCGTACGGATGCTCGAACTGATCAACGACCTCCTGGATTTGTCAAAGTACGAGGCTGGCAGCATGTCGCTCGACAAGCAATCCATACCGCCCATGCGGATGGTGGAGCAGAATCTCAAACAAATGGAGCTGCAGTTTAAGCAAAAGAATGTGACGTTGAAGGTGGAACAGAAAGACGGGGTGCGCGACGTTTGGGCGGACGAGGGAAAAATTGGACAGGTCCTCGTCAACCTCTTGAGCAACGCTTTCAAATTCACGCCCGGCGGAGGTTCAGTAACAGTCACCGTTGAGCCTTTTGCACCGCATGAGGATTCATTGACTGAATCGGGTGATTTCGTCCGCGTTACCGTTGCCGATAGCGGCGTCGGTATTCCGCAGAGCGAGCTCTCCATGCTGTTTGACCGTTACAAGCAATTGTCCACAGCCAAGAAAACAAAGCACAAAGGAACAGGGTTGGGGCTCGCAATTTGTAAGCTCATCGTTGAAGCGCACGGAGGCCAGATGAGCGTCGTAAGCGAGCAGGGAAAAGGCACAACGTTCGGTTTTACGATTCCCACGCGAGTTCAATAACTCAGGAAGGAACCACCATGAGTGATCGGATTTTGTTAGTTGACGACGAAGACAGCCTTCGTCTTTCCATGAAAATGCGCCTCAAGGGGGCAGGGTTTGATGTCGACGAGGCGGCCGATGGAGAGGAAGCACTCGACAAGATACGCGAAAACCAGTACGACGTCGTCCTCCTCGACATCAAGATGCCGACGTTGAGCGGACTTGACGCACTCCCCATGATTGTCCAGACAAGCCCCAAGACTGACGTCATTATGATGACGGGGTTCGCCGATTTTTCCGACGCCATTGAGTGCCTTAAAGCTGGGGCGAAAGATTATCTTGTGAAACCGATCGAAGTGACCGAACTCGTCACGCGTCTCAAGACGCTTCTTCGAACAAGGCAATCCGAGCGTGAACTGCAGTCTGTTCAGCAACATTATTCGTCAATCTTGTTTTATGACCTCTTTGGCCCTTTGATGACCATACGCGATGTTGTCCACAGCGCGCACAAGCTCAAGGAGAAAGACCAGGAAGCGCTCCTTGGGTACGCCACAGAACTGAGCGAGCTCCTTTCAGCCAAAGTGCGGGGGATGCTGGACTTCAACCACATTGAAAGCGGTGTTTTAGCTCTCGACCGGAAAAAAATTGATATCGGCAGGCTGGTTACGCGGGTTTGCGAGACGCAGAGTATCCTTGCCCAAAAGAACAATGTCTCCCTGGTGAATGAAGTTCAACAGAAGCTGCGTGCGGCACTCTGTGACGGTGAAAAGACCGAACAGGTCCTGAACTATTTCTTAACTGCCGCAATCCAGAACTCATCCAGCGGAGCTGAGATCAAAGTCTCGGCCACAAACAAAGCGGGCGACAATCAGGTGAAAGACCAGGTCCAAGTGTCTGTCCGGAGCAGTGATTCCCGCGTTCAGGAAGAGGATTTGAACATTCTTTTTCACAAGAATGGCAGACCCGTGGATGGAAAAAATGCGAAACTGCAGGAAACAGTCCTCAACCTGGCAATTGCCAAGCGCATCATTGAAGCTCACGGCGGACTGTTTTGGATTGGGCCAACGGAAAAGAAATCCATCCAGTACAATTTCTCCATTCCGGCGGCATGATGCGCCGTACCTTGCCATCAGAATTCGTTTAGGGAAGCTGGCACAGTGGACCAACTGAACTACACATACAAATTCACATTTGCGAACGGTCAGGAGAAAGACTTCGCGGTTTTTCTGGACGCCAAGACACTGGAACTGCAGCGGGAAGCGGACGCGCCCAAGCCAGAGTGGACAAAGCTCAAATTCTCTCAATGCAGTAATTGTCCACTTGATGACTCCGTAGAGTATTGTCCCGTTGCAATCAACCTTTCGCGAGTTGTAGAAACATTCCGCGACAATGATTCCTTCGAGCAAACGACGGTCACGGTTGAGACACCGCAACGAACCTATTCAAAGAAAGTCCAGCTACAAAAAGGTATCAGCTCCCTTCTCGGCATGATCATGGTGACGAGCAACTGTCCAATCATGGATCGATTGCGTCCGATGGCTCGTTTCCATCTCCCCTTTGCCACGTCATTGGAGACATTCTATCGGACTGTTTCAATGTATTTGACTGCTCAATATTTTCTTTTACGCAAAGGAGAAAGTCCCGATTGGGATCTCTCAAAACTGCTCGAGACCTACAAAGCCATTTCCCATGTCAATAAAGGGATGTCTCAGCGCCTTCTCAACGCATCGAACAAAGACGCCAATGTCAACGCAGTCGTTATCCTGCATTCATTCGGTGATGGTGTCTCATATTTCATCGAGGATGGCCTCAGCGAGATAAAAGACATGTTCTCAGTGTATGTCGACTCGCCGAAAAAGCCCGAACCCTCGCCTTCCGAGCCAAACAAATAGCCCGCGATCTACAGCAGTTCGTTAGACTCGTTCTTCATTTGTTGACTTTTTTGCATCCGATCTCTACTTTGATACATCCATTTGAGCAGAGGAAGTTGCCATGACACAGTCGATTGTTTCGACGGGTAAGAGTACATCCGGGCGTCAAACGGGCAACGGCACCCAGACCGTTCCTAATTTTATCGACGGCAAGTTCACCGAACCTGCCGGCGTTGAATTTCTCCCGGTCATGAATCCTTCCATTGGCCGACAAATCGCCAAAGCGCCTCTCTCATCGGCGCAGGTCATCAATGATGCAGCTATAACGGCCCAAGCAGCTTTTGCTTCCTGGTCGGCGACACCCGTCAAAGAACGTGCCCAGGTTTTTTATCGCTACAAGATGCTTTTGGAGAAGAACCTACAGAATCTTGCCGAACTGATCCATGAGGAGAACGGCAAGATCATGTCGGAGGCGGTCGCATAAGTGGAAAAAAGCGTTGAAGTCACAGAATTTGCTTGCTCGGTGCCCCAATTGGTGTCCGGTGAAATCCTGGAGGTCAGCAAAGGGGTTGAGTGTCGCATTGACAGGCATCCGGTGGGTGTCGTCGCTTCCATAACTCCCTTTAATTTTCCACTGATGGTGCCCAATTGGACCATTCCCAATGCACTCGTTCTCGGAAACACGATGGTGCTTAAGCCATCCCAACTTGTCCCATTGAGTTCCACCCGTATCGCAGAACTCTTGAAAGAAGCCGGGTTACCTGATGGCGTTTTCAACGTCGTCAACGGCGCACAGGAAGCCGTTGAAGCAATCTGCGACCATCCGGGGATCCAGGCGATTACGTTTGTCGGGTCGACCAAAGTAGCGAAGATTGTGTACAAGCGGGCAACCGCACAGCTCAAGCGAGCATTATGCCTCGGCGGAGCGAAAAACCATCTCATCGTCCTTCCCGATGCCAACGAAACAATGGCTGCGTCGAATATCGCTGCGTCGATGTCGGGATGTGCTGGACAACGATGTATGGCAGCTTCAGCGATGGTCGCCGTCGGCCAAGTGGACCACATCATTCAGTTGCTGTGTGAGGAAGCGAGAAAAATCGTCCCCGGTAAGAATCTCGGCGCGGTGATTTCTCGAGAAGCAAAAGAGCGAATCGAACGTTACATCACGGAGGCAGAGCAGCAAGGGGCAAAAGTTCTTGTTGACGGCCGGGGTACAACTGTCCCTGGGAAAGAAGAGGGCTATTACGTCGGGCCGACGGTGATTGATTTCGTTCGGCCTGAGATGAAAATCGCCCAGGAAGAAGTTTTTGGCCCTGTTCTTTCTATCATGAGGGCAAAAACCGTCGATGAGGCGATAAAAATCGAGAACTCAAATCCTTACGGAAACGCTGCTTCTGTGTTCACACAAAGCGGCGGTATGGCTCGCTACGTGATGGAACGAGCGAGTGCGGGAATGATTGGAGTGAACATCGGTGTGCCCGTACCCCGAGAACCCTTCTCATTCGGCGGTTGGAACGAGTCAAAGTTCGGAACAGGAGACATTACCGGTGAGAGTTCAATTGAGTTCTTCACGAAACTGAAGAAAACGACGACGAAGTGGAACCCTGAATCGAAGGTGAACTGGATGAGTTAATGCCGATCGCGCTTCTCATTTCAATTCTTGGGGCGTAATCGTCACATTCAGCTTTTTCTCCATCCGCAAAATTGTCATTCCGACGGCTTTTCCGA
>CAYNRS010000086.1:0-6872 GCA_964399565.1 uncultured Ignavibacteriaceae bacterium | reverse complement strand
CGGTATGACTTTGATCAAGCGGGGGTCCAAAAGCCTCAGAGCTGTATTGCAACTGCACCTGCCTTTGAGCGCCGTAAGAAATCCTTGTTATTTCGGACTGTGCTTCCGGATCGTAGGGTATGTTTGCCAGTAACCGTTCATACCACATTACTGCTTCCTGCCTGTAACCTGACCTTGAAGCTGCGCGTGCGGTCCAGCGGATGACCTCAACAGAGCTCGTGTCGATGTTGTATGCTTTTTTAAAGTGCTCATAAGAACCTTTGTAGGCCCCCGCCCATAGCTCCACTTTAGCCAATTCCGTCGTATATGCCTGATTTTCCGGTTTTTCCTGCACGAGCGTGTTCAAAAGAGAAATTGATTCAGGATACTTCTGCTGCCATGCAAATACCTGCCCTTTGCCAAATCTCGCATCTTCGTTTGTCTCGTCATAGACTAATGCAGAATCATACTGAACCAATGATTCCTTGAAGTTGGACTCAAATGAAAGAACTCTGGCATAGATGTTTCTTGCATCAATGTAATGCGGGAATTCGTCCAGGATTTTCCTGCAGAGCGACTTTGCCGCCGTGAAGTCACCCGCACGGTGATGTTCAATTGCGCGCACAAGCAGCTTGTCAGGGTCTTCAGATGGACTGCGAAGTGTTGCGACAGCGAGGCAGAAAGGGGCTAGAAGAATGAAGAGGTAAGGTGCATGAAGGTGTTTACGATTCCACATTCGTCAATCTTTGCCGTGTCTCAGAAGGACTTTCTTGACCCGCGCAGCGAGCTCATTGGGACTGAACGGTTTCGTAATGTAGTCCTCTGCACCAAGCTCAAGTCCTTTGAGCACCTCCTCTTCCTTGCTTTGGGCTGTGACCAAAAGAATGGGAATTTTCTTCGTGGCTGGATCTTGTTTCAAAGCCGACAGCACTTCAAACCCTGTCATGAGAGGCATCATGACATCCAGGAGAATCAATGTTGGAATAATCTCTCGAGCTTTCGCCAGGGCGGCAACGCCATCCTCGACCGCGACCACCGCGTATCCGCTGTTTTTCAGCTTGTATTCTATCAGCGCTCGAATATGCTGTTGATCTTCGGCTACAAGGATTGTTTCGGGCATTCAGGTGAGGCGTTTGAGTATACCAAGAAACGAAAAGAACGTCGAAAAATCAACGAATTGCATTTCGGGCTTTCTTTTTCTATTATAAAATTCAAGAACCGCTCTCGGAGAGGTGCAGGAGTGGTTGAACTGGCATGCCTGGAGAGCATGTGTGCCCGTCAGGGTACCGTGGGTTCGAATCCCACCCTCTCCGCGTCTATCTCGCTTGAGACCCATGAACCTTCGCACCTTCGTTTGGACATTCCTCCTGTGGCTCTGCATCATTACCGGAGCCAACGCTCAAAAAGTGGTTACCATCAAGGTCGACGGCGCAATCAACCCTGCCGCAGCCGAGTTTATCGGCTCAAGCATCGAACGTGCAAAGGAATCCGACGCGCAATGCCTTGTTCTTCAGCTTAACACACCCGGAGGTTTACTAAAATCCACGCGTGTCATCGTGAGCAGCTTGCTTGAATCCCCTCTCCCTGTTGTTGTCTTTGTATCCCCGAGTGGTTCCCATGCTGGTTCCGCAGGTGTTTTTATAACCCTCGCCGGCCATGTGGCTGCGATGGCACCGGGAACGAACATTGGCGCCGCACACCCGGTTTCCATGCAAGGGCAGCAAGATTCAATTATGATGGAAAAGGCTACAAACGATGCGGCGGCATTCATCAGAACGATCAGCGAAAAACGGAAACGCAACGTATCCTGGGCTGAAGAGGCCGTTCGCAAAAGTCTCTCCATAACCGAGAACGAAGCCGTCCAGAAAAACGTCGTTGACCTGGTGGCTCGCAACATGGAAGAACTTCTGGAAAAAATCGACGGGAAACGCGTTGACGTCTCCTCCGGCCCTGTTACGCTGAGGACCAAAGGAGCCGTTGTCGAAACCATAGAGATGGGTTGGTCTGAACGCATCCTGGATATTCTCAGCGATCCCAACATAGCCTACATACTCTTTATGCTTGGCGTGTACGGCCTGCTTTTCGAGCTCTACAACCCCGGCTCTATTCTTCCCGGCGTTGTTGGAGTGATCAGCCTAATTCTCGCATTTTACTCCCTTCATACTCTCCCCGTCAACTATGCCGGACTGGCCCTTATCCTTTTCTCGATTATCCTCTTTATTGCGGAAATCAAGATCGTGAGCCACGGCATGCTCTCCGTCGGCGGCGTTATTTCCCTTCTGCTCGGTTCGATGATGCTCATTCGGTCGGATTCGTCGCTTGAGTTCATTGAGATTTCCTGGAGTGTTATTGTGTCAACGGTTGCCATCACAGCACTCTTCTTCATCTATGTCATCGGTCTTGGCATCAAGGTACAATCAAAGAAAACAACAACAGGCTCTGAAGGACTGCTGGGAGAAGCGGGAGAGGTTTTCTCCTCTTTGAACCCAACAGGTTTGGTTCGCGTGCATGGGGAAATCTGGAACGCACAGGCTAAGAAAGGCAAAATCGCCAAAGGAGAGACTGTGCAGATTCTGGAAGTAAAGAATTTAACACTGATCGTCGAAAAGAAAACATCATGAATGCCAAGGAATTAAGCACACTAAGGAGCCTACCATGTCAATGATCTCCCCCGCTTTTTTTGTTCTGTTTGTTTTTATCCTGCTCATCGCTGCCAATGCCATTCGGATCCTTCGCGAATATGACAGAGGTGTCATATTTCGATTGGGCCGTCTCCTCGGCGTCAAAGGGCCCGGCATCATCTGGCTGTGGCCTTTTATTGATAAAATGGTAAAAGTAAGCCTGCGCACTGTCGTTATGGATGTACCGCCGCAGGATGTTATTACAAAAGACAACGTGTCCATCAAGGTGAACGCTGTCGTTTATTTCAGGGTCCTCGAGCCTCAACGCGCTATTGTTGACGTTGAGAATTATCTCTTTGCTACTTCGCAACTTTCTCAAACTACGTTGCGTAGTGTGCTTGGGCAATCGGAGCTCGACGAGCTGCTCTCTGAACGGGAAAAGATCAACTTGAAACTCCAGCAAATCATCGACAGTCACACAGCTCCCTGGGGAATCAAGGTTTCGAACGTCGAGGTCAAACAAATCGACCTTCCGCAAGAGATGCAGCGTGCGATGGCAAAACAGGCTGAGGCTGAACGCGAGCGGCGCTCCAAAGTCATCTCGGCCGAAGGCGAATTTCAGGCTGCGCAGAAGCTCTCCGAAGCAGCGCAAATCCTTGCCAGCCAGCCGAGCGCGTTGACGCTTCGCTATCTCCAAACGTTGAGGGAAATTGCCACTGAGAAAAACTCGACAACGATATTTCCCGTCCCCATCGACCTGCTCAAACCGTTCTTAGAGCTTGGGAAAAAGTGATGACAAGGCGAGGCGGGCATCCCCGCGCGGAATGAACCCGCTGCTCTATGGACACAACTCTGACCCACATATCGTTGGTGTCCATCAGCTCAACGATTCCGTCGTACGGGTTTATAAGCGGGAGGGAGCGAGCGTCATCAGCAAAGATGTGGATTTCTTCCCGTTCTTTCTCCTTTCCGATGCGTATCTCCTCGAAGGCTTCTCCACGTTTCACTGGTTAAAAGAACTCAGCGGCAACAACTTTTTCAAATACCTCTTGGTATTCAAGCGCTGGGGAGAAATGTGGGAAGGCATCAATTTCATTCTCAAGGAATACAACAAGAACCGCAGGCCTCTCGCCACAAGTTACCTTGAGGTCGAGTCTCTCCTCTTTCGACCAGACCCCGTTTACCAATACCTGCTCCAATCGGGAAAAACTTCCTTCAAAGGGCTTACGTTCGCAGACCTCCACCGACTCCAAATCGACATTCAGATGCTTGGACGAGAACATCGATTTAGCAGCGACTCGGGAAACCCACAACGCATAGCAGTGATTTCCCTTTCAGATACGACGGGGTGGCAACACCAGCTTGATGGGCGTAGCAAGAATGAAAAAGAGCTGCTGGAATCGTTTCTCGCCACGGTACAGCAGCGGGATCCGGATGTCATCGAAGGCCACGAGTTATTCGTTTCTCTCCTTCCTTTCCTCATGCAGCGTTGTGAATATCATTCGCTCGACCTTCGTCTGGGACGTGAAGGGTTATCCGTGCGGACATACCAGAAGCGGTTTTCCGCCGACGGTGACTTCACCTCCTACGAATGTCCGGGCCGACATTTTGTCGACATCTCACAACTCGTGCGCGCCTATGACTACTCAAAACGGTCCCTGGAGAATTATGACCTTCCGAACCTTGCTGAACACTTCGGAGTAAAGAAGAGTGTTTTCATACCGAAAGCGAGAGTAGTCAACACATGGGAACGAGCGCCTGAGACCGTGATCAAACACTCTTTGGAGAATGTACGGGTTGTTCAACAGGTGAGCAGCCATCTGTCGCCGAGCAATTTTCATCTTGCGCAAATGTGCCCGTTCAATTACGGAACACTCACGGGCCTTGGTTCCTCAGCACGCCTGGAGTCGCTCATGGTACGTGAATATGTCCGCCAAAAACATTCAATTCCCCAGCCGCAACAGGGCACACAATCCGTAGGCGGATACACGGAGATCTTCATCTGTGGTGTGATAAAAAACGTGCTTCAGGCTGATGTTGAATCACTTTACCCTTCCATTGTCCTTTCCAAAAGCTTGAGGCCACGGACAGACGACCTGGATATTTTCGTCCCTTTGCTGCGGGAAATCCTCAGCTTGCGCCTCGAAGCAAAATCCAGAATGCAGCGCAGCAAGTCCGGGACTGCTCAGGCCAAGTATGACGCATTGCAATCCGCGCTGAAAATTCTGAGCAACTCCTTTTACGGTTATCTTGCGTACAACCGCGGGCTTTTCAACGATTACCAGCAAGCGGACATGGTGACAAAAACGGGCCAGAGCATTCTTCGGTCCATCATACGGCAAATGGAACTGTTTAATGCGGAAACGATTGAGGTCGACACCGACGGAATATTCTTCGTCCCGCCGGACAATGTTCGGGGAACATCCCATGAGGAGTCATTCATCGAGCGCGTTTCCGAAACACTTCCCGAGGGCATAAACCTCGTTCTCGCTGCAAGAGTCAAGAAGATGCTCAGTTACAAAATGAAGAATTACGCTCTCCTTGATTACGACGACCATCTTACAGTCAGAGGGAGCTCGCTTATTTCGCGATCACTCGAACGCTTTGCACGACGCTTCATGCGTCGTTGCATCGAATGCCTTCTGACAGAAGACGTTGCACAACTCCATCATACCTACGCATCGTTTTATACACAGGTCAAAAAACACGAATGGGAAGCTGCGGACTTTTGCCGGACTGAGACGCTTCGGGAGAACCTGGACACCTACACAAAGCTGATAACGTCGGGCAGGAGACATCCTACAGCGGCGTATGAAGCTGCCAGGAAAGCCGGAATCTATTTCAGGGAAGGAGACCGCATCTCTTACTACGTCACTGGGTCACAAGCTGACGTAAAGATTACGGACAACTGCCGCGTTGCAGAGGAGTGGGATCCGAACTTGCCGGATGAAAACACCGCATACTACCTTGCGCGCCTGGAAGAGTACTCAAACAGGTTTCGCCAATTCTTCGAACCTGAGCACTTCTCGACCATATTCTCCCTGGATGACCTTTTCGGTTTTTCCCCAAAGGGTATTTCTCTGATCACGAAGAAGGTCCTAACAAAAGAGCCGGTTGAGGAATCTGGTGAAGTTGAGGAAAGCGAGGATTTTGGCATTTGGCTTGAGGAAAAGGAATGACCCTGGAGAGCTCCAGAACGCGAAAACTCCCAAATTCGCCCCCTTGCTTTTCTCACCCACAAATTGTATACTTTCACGTCCAATTCACAGCACCGTTTTTGTTTCATCAGAAGTTGTTTTGCTTTAGCTCACCGGCGGTGAGCTCGGCTGGAGGGGTCAAGAACGTTGCGCTAGACTGTGCCAAGGCCGCAGGAGCGGCCAAGCTGAACAATGAAGGTGCGACTCGGTTGCACCTTTTGTTTTTATGAAACAAATGGTGTTTATGTTCAACCTATAAGGAAGAAGTACCCTTATGGAACAAGGTACAGTAAAGTGGTTTAATAATGCGAAGGGATATGGCTTCATCAAGCGCAGCACCGGTGAAGACGTGTTCGTCCATTATAAATCCATCAACGGCGAAGGCTACAAGACGCTGAATGAAGGCGACAAGGTAGAATTCGAAGTTGAGCAAGGTCCCAAAGGCTTACAGGCTGTAAAAGTTTCAAAAGTCTAGGTCTGTAAACACAAAAAATCCCGTTCCTGCAACCGAGAACGGGATTTTCGTTGTCGAGAAGTGCAACTTAGGTAGGCAGTTTTTCTCCCCGGTGTTCGCGCGCCCAGGAACGAATGTAGCCCACGATGTCCTGCGTCAAAGCCCCCGGCGTGAACAATTCCCCGACCCCCATCCGTTTCAACTCCTGGATGTCTTTTTGCGGAATGATCCCTCCGCCAAACAACAGAACATCATTAAGCCCTTTTTCCTTCATGAGCTGAAGAACCCTCGGGAATATCGTCATGTGGGCTCCGCTCAACAGGCTGATGCCGATGGCATCCACATCTTCCTGCAGGGCCGCTTCAACAATCATTTCCGGAGTTTTTCTCAGGCCTGTATAAATAACCTCCATCCCCGCATCACGCAATGAAGCAGCGACCACTTTTACGCCACGGTCATGGCCGTCCAATCCGGCTTTTGCGACAAGAACTCTAACCTTCTTTTCCATCGATGGTGACCTGTCTCTTCGATGTTATCGGAATTTTCGGAGCATGGAAAAAAATTTTGCCAGCGGGAATCCCATCACGTTATAGAAACAACCGTTAATTCTTTTGACAAAAA
>CAYNRS010000085.1:0-6909 GCA_964399565.1 uncultured Ignavibacteriaceae bacterium | reverse complement strand
GATCCGAAGCGCTATCTGGGTCGCGGGGTCTTGAAGGCGGTCGAGAATGTCAACACGACTATTTCTGAGGAGGTCGTGGGGTTCGATGCACTCGACCAGGTCGGGATCGACAAAATGATGCTGCAACTTGACGGAACGCCAACCAAGAGCAAACTCGGCGCAAATGCCATTCTTGGTGTTTCGTTAGCAGTGGCGAAGGCGGCGGCGCAGTCCCAAAAAATGCCGTTGTATCGGTACATCGGCGGCGCCAACGCACGCGTCCTTCCCGTCCCTTTAATGAATATTCTCAACGGCGGGAAGCACGCAGACAATAACGTTGATTTTCAGGAATTCAAGATCATGCCTCTGGATGCTCCGAGCTTTGCCGAGGCTCTGCGAATGGGAGTCGAAGTGTTCCATTCACTGAAATCAGTGCTTCAAAAGAAAGGATACAACACTGCCGTCGGCGATGAGGGAGGGTTTGCTCCGAATTTGAAGTCGAACGAAGAGGCGGTTGAGGTGATCCTCGAGGCAATTCAAAAAGCAAACTACAAAGCCGGCGAGCAGGTGTACATCGGGCTTGACCCGGCAGCGAGTGAGTTCTACGACAAAGACAAGAAACGCTACGTGTTTTCAAAATCCGACAAATCTGAGAAGACTTCGGAACAAATGGTAAAATACTGGGAAGGGTGGTCCAAGAAGTATCCCATTGCGTCGCTCGAGGATGGCATGTCCGAAAATGATTGGGAGGGGTGGAAGATGTTGACAGACACAATCGGTAAACATGTTCAGCTCATCGGAGATGATATTTTTGTCACCAACGTGGAATATTTGTCCAAAGGAATTGAGAAAGGCGTTGCGAACTCAATCCTCATTAAGCTCAATCAGATTGGAACCCTGACCGAGACTCTGGACTGCATCGAGATGGCAAAGCGGGCGGGATACACAACCGTCATTTCTCATCGGTCTGGAGAAACGGAAGACACGACGATGGCGGATGTTACCGTTGCCACCAATGCCGCACAAATCAAAACCGGCTCGGCAAGCAGGACGGACCGCATTGCAAAGTACAATCAGTTGTTGCGCATTGAAGAAGAACTCGGAACAAACGGGTACTACGCTGGGTTTGGCGCGTTGAACGTTGAATTCGACTGAAGCATGAGAACACTGACAACTCTGAAAAAGAGGATGATCACTGAGGGCTTCAGTCAGCGTAAACATGTCTCATCTGTGTCATCAGTGTTCCATCTCGACGTTCTTTCCAATCATGAGGACAATGTCTTCCCCCATTAAATTTGGCACTGACGGCTGGCGCGGAATCATCGCGGAGGACTTCACTTTTGAGAATGTCACCAGAGTGGCTTTGGCAACGGCGAATTATTTCAAACGTCACAAGAAGATCAAAAACGGCGTCGTGGTAGGTTACGACGCGAGATTCCTTTCGAGGGAGTTTGCCGAGAAGTCCGCTGAGGTTCTTGCCAATCGTGGAATCAAGGCGATCATCTCAGACAAAATTTCCTCAACGCCGATGGTCTCTTTGTTGACGAAGAAGCTGAACGCGGCGGGGGGAGTCGTCATCACTGCAAGCCATAATCCCGCGAAGTACAACGGTTTCAAAATCAAAGGCGATTTTGGTGGCCCTGCTCATCCCGAAATGATCGACAAGGTCGAGCGAGAGCTGAAGAAGGTCCTGAAGTCGAAGGTCGTTCAAAAGCGGACGTTTCGGGAACTCACAGAGAAAGGGCTCATTGAGAAAAGGGACTTTACTCGGGAATATGTTGATGACGTCAGATTGAAACTCAACATTCCGTTAATCCAGCAATCCAACATCAGAATTGCCTACGATGCTATGCACGGGGCTGGCCAAGGAGTGTTGGAACAAATCGTGCAGGTTAAAGTAGCCCTTCGGCAATCATTTAACCCTTCATTCGGGGGCTCGCACCCTGAGCCCCTGCCTCAACATTTGAAAGAGCTTTCCTCAACAGTGGTCAGAGAGGGCTGCGATATTGGAATTGCAACGGACGGCGATGCAGACCGTATCGGAGCGTTCGACGAAAAAGGGAACTTTGTGGACTCCCACCGCATTTTTGCCCTTCTTCTCAAATATTTTGTCGAGCAAAAGAAGTGGACGGGTGAAGTTGCAAAATCGTTTTCGGTGAGCCAAATCATCAACAAAATGTGCCAAAAGTATCAACTTGTCCTCCATGAAACACCCATTGGTTTCAAGCATTTGTGTCGGCTGATGACGGACCGCGACATCCTGATAGCAGCGGAGGAAAGCGGCGGCTTGGGAGTGAAAGGGCACCTGCCCGAACGGGACGGATTGTATATTGGGCTTTTGCTTTGTGAGATCATGGCCTCGAGAAAGAAGAAACTGAGTATGCTCGTCGATGAGTTGATGCAGGAATTCGGATGGCATTACTTCAACCGTTACGATGCACATTTGACAGAGGTGGAAAAACAGCGTATTCTCAGGGCGTATATGCGGGGGGTGCAAAAACTCGGTGAATTTTCCGTGAGAAAAGTGGAAACGAAAGACGGTTTCAAGCTTTTTGTCGATAATGGCTGGACGTTGGTTCGCGCATCGGGGACCGAACCTCTCATCCGGTTCTACGCGGAGTCAGATTCTCCGGAAAAAGTAGAACAGCTCCTTCAGGCGGCCAAGGGAATTTCATGATGAACGACTCTCCCGAATGAGATTACCGCTTTTCCTTCTTCTGTCCACGTCCGCAGCACTTGCCGGTGGGAATCCCAAAACAGCAACAGCAGTTCGAACGCCGGATCCCCCCAGAGTCGATGGTCACTTGAATGAGCCTCAATGGCAGCTCGCGAGCATAATCTCGGATTTTACACAACGAGATCCGTTCGAGGGAGATGCGCCAACGCAGAAAACGGAAATCCGTATTCTCTATGATGACCATGCCATCTATTTTGGTTGCATGATGTATGACAGCGAGCCCTCGAAAATCGTTGCGCGCCTGGCGCGGCGGGACGACGAAATTCTCTCGGACGTTATTTCCATCCGCATCGACAGCTACCATGACCACCAAACGGCGTTTGAGTTCACGATCAACGCCGCCGGCGTGAAAATCGACATTCTTCAGTACAATGACGCAACGGAGGAGGACGACTCATGGGACGGGGTATGGGATGTGGAGACGCGCATCACATCTGAAGGATGGGTTGCAGAAATCAGGATCCCATTCACGGTGCTGCGCTTCCCAGAGAAAGAAGAACAAGAATGGGGGATTGAGTTTATCCGTCGAATCGCGCGCAATAGAGAACAAGACCAATGGGTGCTCATCCGAAAGAACGAGAGCGGTTTCGTTTCGAAGTTTGGACACCTTGTCGGGATTCGCGGTGTCCGATCTCCTACGAATATGGAGATTCTGCCCTACACGGTCGGTGGCGGGCGCTTTGTTCCCGAATCTCCGGCTTATCCTGAGGGAAGAGATCTCACATCAAACGCAGGACTGGATCTTAAGTATAAACCGGTCGGGGGCATAACTGTCGACGCAACCTTCAATCCGGATTTCGGTCAGGTGGAGGCCGATCCTGCAGTTTTGAACCTCACGACGTTCGAGCAGTTCTATCCGGAAAAACGTCCGTTCTTTGTCGAAGGAACGCAGATTCTCAGGTTTACAACGTTCGGCGGAGATTTTGGCCCGGGATTGTTTTACTCACGCCGAATTGGCCGCGCGCTGAGTGTTCAGGCCCCGGAAGGCGGTTACGTTCTCAATCAGCCGCGTTTTGCCACCATCCTCGGTGCGGCGAAGATTTCTGGAAAAACGGCCGATGGGTTGTCGCTCGGAGTCCTTGAAGCGGTGACAAAAAAAGAGGTTGCCACTCTCGTGGATTCAACGGGAGCAAAAAACGATCAGATCGTCGAGCCACTTGCCAACTATAGTTTAGTACGGTTGCGTCAGGATGTGCTCGGGAATTCCAATGTGGGCGCCATGTTGACGTCCGTGAACAAGGAGGGAAGGCTTCCGGCGTTCACTGCAGGCGTTGACTGGAATCTCAAATTCCTGAACAACGAGTATCGCGTTGACGGGTTTTGGGCAGGATCTCACACAACGCTTTTTGGCGAGCGTATCACTGGTTCGGCTGGCCGCATGTCAATCGGAAAAGAAGCGGGAGAACACTGGCTCGCATCAGTCTCCTGGGATTTTACGTCGAAACAATTCAACATCAACGATATCGGCTTCTTCCGGCGGCCAAACGACTATGGCTTCGTTTCGACCATTACGTATAGAGAACAGACGCCGTCGGATTGGTACCGGTTTTGGCTCGTCAACGCCAATTATCATTTACGCAAGAATTTCGATGGAGCTGAGCTCATCCACTGGATACAATCTGCGGGAAATCTGACGTTTTCGAACTACTGGCAGATGGGTTACCAAATCATGAAGGATTGGGGAAAACACGACGACAGAGAAACAAGGGGAAATGGCTTATATAACAAGCCTTCCAGTCAAACCTTCCTTGTTTTGATAGGATCGGATCCCAGGGAAGATATCGTTGGAAATATCTTTTACGCCATTGGGAGTAACAGCAGGAACGCGGGTTTCAATTCGACTTCATTCGAACTCGAGCTGAAACCGGCGAGTTACCTCACCGTTGAAATAGAAGGCTCTCACTCGACCAGCGCGAACGAATGGGCATGGGTCTATAACTTTGATACGAGTCCCGATACAACAATTTTTGCCGATCGGTCGACCGAGGCATGGGATCTGACACTGAGAGGAACCTACGTTTTTACAAGGGATCTCACGCTTCAGGTGTATTTTCAATACTTTAACGCGAAAGGTAAACGTGAGAATTTCGGGCGCCTGACCTCCCCCGAGACCTTTGTCCCGTATTCTTTCTCCTGGCCGGAATTCAACCTCCTTTCTTTCAACTCCAACGTTGTCCTGCGATGGGAATACCTTCCCGGCAGCACAATGTACCTTGTGTGGTCGCAGGCGCGCAACGGCAACGACGGCGGTTTTCTCACACCGTTTGGTGACAGTTTTTCCAGAACATTTGCCCTTCCCGGAGAAAATGCCCTCCTCCTGAAGATCAGCTATTGGCTGAGTATGTGATGCAGCCGGCCGAGATTCAGCGGGGCACTGAACTCCAACTCACGATTCATGATGCCGCATTTTCCACTACAGGCGGTTCCACGCTCGGCGCCGAAGGCATGGGCGTTGCGCGACATCAGGGGTTTGTTTTCTTCGTCACCGGAGCCGTGCCGGGCGATATCGTCACTGCCCGAGTTTTCAAAGTAAAAAAGAATTTCGCGGAGGCGAGAGTTGTTCGCGTCGAACAACCCTCCTCGTTGCGCGTCCAGCCGGTCTGCAAACATTTTGGCGTCTGCGGGGGTTGTCAATGGCAGCACGTCGATTATCAGGCGCAACTTCGTTTCAAACAACAACGCGTGGTGGATGCATTTGAACGCATTGGGGGATTCTCAAGCCTCAATGTCCACCCGATCCTGGGGAGCGCCGATACATATTTTTACCGCAACAAAATGGAGTTCTCGTTTTCCCGTCATCAATGGCTTACAACGCTTCCTGACGATTCAAGGCTACGCGATGTGAAGGAAGGCGTTTTTCTTGGACTGCACGTGCCGCAACGCTACGACAAAGTGCTGGAGATACACGAGTGCCATCTTCATTCATCAGTGTCGAATCGTATTCTTGGAATCACACGGGAATTTGCCCGAACAAAGAATGTCCCGGTGTATGAACCGACTGATGAATCCGGTTATCTTCGGTTCCTCGTAATCCGATTGAGTCAGAGAACAAAGGAATTGATGGTGAATCTCGTGACATCGAATGACCGGCCGGAATTCATGCAACAGTATGCGATTGCGATCCGGAAAGAAATTCCGGACATCACGACCGTGGTGAATACCATTAACTCCCGCAAAGCTCAGATTGCCTACGGCGAGGTTGAAAAGATTTATTTTGGCGAGGGTGTGATCCACGAGAAAGTGGGGAGGTTTCTGTTCACCATTTCCGCAGGTTCTTTCTTTCAGACAAATACCGCACAGGCTGAGAGGATGTACGAGCTGGCTTGCTCATCGGCGGATTTGAACGGCGACGTCGTTGTTTATGATTTGTATTCGGGAACGGGTACGTTCGCGCTTATGCTCTCGGACCGAGCAAGGAAAGTCCTCGGCTTCGAATCCTCTGAAAGTGCCGTCAGGGATGCGCACAGGAACGCGAAGGCCAATAACGTCACGAATTACGACTTTATCCTGGGTGATTTGAAGGAAGTCTTGACGAAGGGTGGAGATTGGCGTACTGACGGTCATGCCCCGGATGTTATTATCACCGACCCTCCCAGGAGCGGCATGCACCCGGCCGTCGTCGAAGCAATTGCTCGGCTCGAGGCCTCCAGGGTGGTCTATGTGAGCTGCAACCCAGCCACCCAGGCTCGTGATATCAGACTCCTGTGTCAAATGGCCTACCGCCTCGAATCCCTAACGCCCGTGGACATGTTTCCCCATACCTACCATGTTGAGAACATTGCCCTGCTGAAGCGGCAGTAGGCAGACAAGCCACGCCGTTAGCTATTTCCACAGCCCCCAGCGAAGTCGTAATAATAACGAAAATCATTCTTGACATTTTGTCGCTTTTTTTGTAAGTAATGACGATATCCAGCGCGGGAACTTCCTGTTCTGGCAGCGTTGGATTCTCTCTCCAGAAAAATCGCTATCCCTTTCTACTCAGTGGTAGATCAAGATGAGGATCTCAGATGCCACCGGAGTTCAGAACGCATACTTTTTTTCAACTCACGCCCCAAGTGAGAGGCTCTCTCACTTCGCGGGTCAACACTCATCATTTCGGTGGAGACATAGGGTAAGAACCACTCTTTGAGAAGGAGACCCTCCGTTCCCACCACAAAACACAAAGGAGGAGCTATGAGAAAGGGTACACTTTT
>CAYNRS010000084.1:6411-6929 GCA_964399565.1 uncultured Ignavibacteriaceae bacterium | reverse complement strand
TGGATCGTATTCGACCTTCTCGGCGACATCTATACCATGCCGATCAGTGGGGGAGAAGCGAAGGCACTTACTTCTGGAGCTGCTTACGATGTCCAGCCGCGGTTCAGTCCGGACGGCAAGAAGATTTCCTTCACCAGCGACCGCGACGGGATCGATAATTTGTGGACTATGAACGCCGACGGTTCAAAACCAACGCAAGTGACAAAAGAAAAAGAGCGGCAGGTCAATAATGCAGTTTGGACGCCCGACGGAAGATATCTCGTTGGACGGAAGCATTATCGCAACACTCGTTCGCTTGGTGCGGGAGAGATGTGGCTCTATCATGTCAGCGGTGGGGGCGGTTTGCAGCTCACCAAACGTCGCAACTGGCAGCAGGATGCGGGAGAGCCGTGTTTTTCCCCAGACGGCCGGTACCTCTATTATAGTGAAGATGTTACGACGAGCGGCTTTTTCGAATACAACAAAGACCCCAACGACGTCATCTACGCGATTCAACGGCTCGACCGCGAAACGGGAAA
>CAYNRS010000084.1:0-6401 GCA_964399565.1 uncultured Ignavibacteriaceae bacterium | reverse complement strand
ACCATACGCATTCAAGGAGGTGCAGCGCGGCCGCAAGTCTCGCCGGACGGAAAAACCATTGCGTTCGTCCGACGAGTTCGTTTGAAGTCCGTACTTTGCCTGTATGACGTTGAAAGCCAGAAGGTCACACAACTGTTTGACAATCTCGACCACGATCAACAAGAGGCATGGGCAGTTTTTGGCATTTATCCGGGGTTTTCGTGGACACCTGACAGCAAAAGCATAGTCGTTTGGGCCAATGGGAGAATCTGGAAGCTGGACATTCAAACGAAGAAGGCGGCAGAAATTGCATTCAAGGCCAGGGTCAAGCAAACTGTCACCGACGCCGTGAGATTTTCTCAGGATGTTGCGCCGGAAAAGTTCGATGTGAAGACGCTGCGATGGGTGACTGTTTCTCCCGACCAAAAATCTGTTATTTATGCAGCGCTCGGAAAACTGTGGATTCGTCCACTTCCCAGCGGCAGCCCGAAGCGACTTACGCGAGATGAAAGGAACCTCGAGATTTATCCTTCGTTTTCTCCGGACGGCAGATGGGTTGTCTACGCGACCTGGAATGATCAGGAGCGCGGAGCTCTCTACAAAGTACGCGCCGACGGCGGTGGCCAGACAAAGCTCAGCGCTGCAAAAGGGACCTACCTCGAACCGTCATTTTCCAACGACGGCCGAAAAATCGTATACCGTCGAATCGGCGGTGATGACGTGCGCGGGCCGCTCTATTCAAAGGAAACCGGAGTGTACTGGGTTTCTGCGGAGGGTGGAAAACCGGAACTCATCATCGAAACGGGTTCGCGCCCGAGGTTCAACAAAGCGGACGATCGAATTTTTCTGATAACATCTGAAGGAGAGAAGACGGCTCTCGTGAGTGTCGACATGAATGGGGGAAAGCGCTTCGTCCACCTTCTCTCTGAGAACGCGCAACAAATTATTCCTTCACCCGATGAACAATGGGTCGCACTCGTGGAGCGATTCAACGCCTATATTGCCGTGTTTCCACAGACAGGCCAGGGAGTCAATATAAGCCCGTCGACGCAGGACTATCCGATCAAACGTGTCACGCGTGATGCCGCTACGTATCTCAGTTGGTCCAGGGACAGCAAAAAACTCTTCTGGTCCCTTGGTCCCGAACTCTTTACGCGCGACCTGGCGAACACATTCACGTTTGTCGAGGGGGCGAAAGATTCGGTTCAGGAAAAACCCGACTCCGCAGGCCAGAACATTGCTTTCCAGGCGACGACAGACAATCCAAACGGCGTAACTGCTCTCGTCGGGGCAACGGTGATCTCCATGAAGGGAGATGAGGTTATTCCAAACGCCACCATCCTGGTAGAACGAAACAGGATTAAAACTGTTGGCGCATCCGCGACGGTGACTGTGCCTGCCAACGCCGCCCGTGTTGACGTGTCCGGCAAATTCATCATGCCGGGAATCATCGACGTTCACGCGCACGCGAATTTCGGCGACTGGACTCCTTTGACCAACTGGCGTTACTATGTGAATCTCGCGTTCGGTGTGACGACGATGCATGACCCTTCCGCAAGCACAGATTATGTTTTCACGAATTCAGAAATGATCAAGGCAGGGATCATGGTCGGGCCGAGGCAGTATTCAACCGGGACAATCCTGTACGGGGCGGAAGGCTCCTTCAAGGCAATTGTGAATAGCTTGGATGATGCGATGTCTCATTTGAGAAGGCTCAAAGCCGTGGGTGCCTTCAGCGTCAAGAGTTACAACCAGCCGAGACGCGATGCGCGTCAGCAGATTATTGAGGCGGCAAGGGCTCTCAAAATGATGGTGGTCCCTGAGGGAGGATCGACATTCTTCTGGAACATGTCGATGGTGTTAGACGGACATACAGGTGTGGAACACAATATACCGATTGCCCCTATCTACAACGACGTGGTGAATCTCATTGCAAAGTCAAAGACTGGCTTGACGCCTACTCTCATTGTCAATTATGCCGGCCTTTCGGGTGAATATTATTGGTACCAGACAACGAACGTGTGGGAAAACGAGAAACTTCTCAGGTTTACGCCGCGAGAAATTATCGATGCGCGCTCACGCCGCCGCCAGATGGCACCGGAGGACGATTACCAATTTATGGAAACATCGCGGGCGCTCAAACGTGTTCTCGATGCTGGAGGAAAAGTCCAGCTCGGCGCTCATGGGCAGCTGCAAGGCCTCGGAGCTCATTGGGAACTCTGGATGCTGCAGCAGGGAGGAATGAGCAACATGGAGGCTCTTCGTTGCGCAACGTTGTCCGGAGCGCAATACCTCGGCCTCGACCGCGAACTCGGTTCCCTTGAACAGGGAAAGCTGGCGGACTTGATTGTCATGGACAAAAACCCGCTGGAGAACATCCGTAACAGTGAATCAGTTCACTACGTGATGATAAACGGCCGCCTGTATGATGCGAACACCATGGACGAGATCGGGAACCGCCCTGCAAAGAAGCCGAGATTTTGGTGGGAAGAATGATTTTGCAACGTAGGGACGTTCAATTGAACGTCCCTACGTAACACAGCCTAAAAAGAGCCACACGAGTTGTCGATTTTTTCCCGATTGAAGAAATACCTCGCGAATCACCTGTCGTCGATCTACAACGTAACGAAGAAGACTTCGCTTGCCCTTCAATCTCTGATAACAGGCAAACCGAACAGGAAATCGTCTTCACAAGAATTTACCATGGCGGAGGATGGAGGTCCGGCGAAAGCGTCTCAGGCCTGGGCTCCTCGTTAGCAAATACTGTTGCCGTTCGCGCAAAGCTGGAAGAATTTCTGAGGGCAAACTCGATCAAGACCCTTTTTGACGTCCCTTGCGGCGATTTTCACTGGATGAAAGAAATCGAAATGGGGTCAACGAAATATATCGGAGGGGAGATTGTAAGAGAACTCGTGGACCAAAACAACCGGCTGTATGCCTCTCCCGCCAGAAAATTCATGTATCTCGATTTGCTGACGAGCACCTTGCCGGATTCCGATGTCATACTCTGCCGTGATTGCCTGGCGCATCTTCCGACGAAGTTCACATCGCTTGTTCTTCAGAACATCAAACGAAGTCAGGCAGGGTACCTTATTCTATCACACTATCCGCTCTGCACCGAGAACAAAGACGTGGCGATGGGCAAATTCCGTCGATTGAATCTCGAACTCGCTCCGTTTCATTTCCCTCCACCTTTGGAAACATGGGAGGATTTCGACGGGCAGTATGAGGACAAAACTCTCGCAGTGTGGAAGATCGCCCGGTTGCCTTCCCACCTTTAGTCACCTCCGGCAAGATCAAACTAGCGAGCCTCAGACGAAATTGGTTCGCGTCGTTTTATGGCTTCATCCAGCACAACTGAAATAATCTTTGGCAATTGAGACCGTACCTCAGAGCTGAGGTCCATCTCCAGACTATTCACTACATGGGGGACGATGCCGACAACCGTCACCTGGGGTGAAGGCTGAAGTTCCTGAATCCCCCGGAGTAGTTCAAGTGCTCCACCCTCGTGGGCTGAGAACGGAGACGACTTATGTAATAAGACCTCGTCGAGCGGCATGAGTACGACGCTCCCCGGTTTCGCATCCGCATTCAGACAATCGACGATGATGACTTTCGATTTGCCTTTCACATGTTCCAGAAGCTCGAAACCTCCCGTCCCCCCGTCAATAACTTCCATGTCTGACGGCAAGGTCATCTGGTTCAACAAATGCACGACGTGCACACCAACGCCCTCGTCTGAAAGCAGGAGGTTCCCCAGTCCAAGAATGAGAGTACTTTTCTCTGAGCCTATCTTCATTGCCGAAGTCGTTCAGATGAAACGAAACTCTCGTATCGGTTTTCCCGGTTCAAGAATATGAACAGCACAGGCGATGCAAGGGTCAAATGACCTGACGATACGTGCAAGAGAAAACGGGTTCTCCGTGTCTTCAACGATTGTTCCAATCATCGCCTGTTCCATCGGACCGGGCTGCCCCTTGTCATCTTTCGGAGATGCGTTCCACGTTGTTGGCACTACTGCCTGGTATCGGGCGATTTTCCCTCCTTTGATGCTAACCCAATGGCCGAGAGCCCCTCGCGCCGCACACCAGAGGCCCATACCCTCAGCGGATTCCGGTATTTTGTGGTCTGTGCAAACAGGCTCGTCAAGCTTCACCTGCAAAATCATCGAAGAAAGCTCATCAGCCACAACTTTGCATTCGATTGCCCGGGCAAGATGGCGGCCCATCACCGAATACAAAGCCTCCGGCCGCAGCTGTAATTTGCTCAAAGTGTCATCTACCAATTGGACAATCTTCGGATTCGATTTAGTTTCATACGCCATCGCAATGCGGGCCAGGGGACCGACTTCGTACACCTGGTTGTCGTACCTTGGCGACTTCAGCCAACTATACGCTCCCGTTTTTGCTGGATTCGGAAGTGTATCACCGTTGCCCGGATAGAGGTGGCTCGGCGAATCAAACCATGACGACTTCACGTCTTCGGTAATCTTCTTCGGCTCAACAGAGCCGACCTTGCCGTTGGCCATACGCCCCATGGGGAAAAACCGTTTGCGTTTCGTGACATCGGGCTCAGCGTCGAGGTCGAACAATCCGTACGACAAAAGGTCTTTGCAACCCACGCCGATTTGGAAGTAGTCCCGATAGATTTCAGAAATTGTGATGACGTCGGGGAGATAGACACCGTCGATAAAGTCCGTCAGCTCTTTCAACCTCCAAAGCGACGTCGTGATGTTATCCAGCCGCGGAATAATGCTTACGCCACCGGGAACAATCGATGCAGCGTGTGGCATCTTCCCCGCCCAGATTGCACAAAGCTCGTGTGCCTTCAATCGAATCTGATATGCCTGAATATAGTGGCTGACGAGCGAGTCATGCGCCGTTTTCGGTACGCGGTAATCTGCCTCGTAGCGCGGGATAAACGGTGGAACATCGGGGCCACGGAAATAATCGAGCGAGGCAAGATGGTAGAAATGCAGGATGTGAGATTGAATGTAATTGGCTCCCTGCATGATGTTCCGAATAATGCGCCCGTTATTCGGCGGCATGATGCCAAACGCGTTCTCAAGAGCCTCTGCGGAGGCAATGGCATGAGGGATGGGGCATACGCCGCAGAAACGCTGAGTGATCTGGACTGCATCCAGAGGGTTGCGGCCGACGAGGATTTGTTCAAAGCCACGATAGAGCGTCCCCTCGGATTTTGCCTCGACCACTCGCTTGTCATCAACAATAGCTTCAATCTTGAGATGGCCTTCGATGCGAGTCATTGGGTCAATTACGATGCGTTTGCGGATAGTTTCCATGTCTCACCTCCTCTGGTAAATGGGTGAATGAGCATCCGGAAACCCTCTTTCTGTGCATCCAATACAGGGGGCTCCCGCGGAAATGCAGTAATTCACACTGCTGTTCCAGAGACGTATCGGGCAATCGGCATTTGTAAAAGGTCCCTTACAACCAAGCTCGAGCAAACAACCTTCTTCTCCGAATTTCGTCGCAAAAATACCGTCATCGAGATAGTCTCGATTGATACAGCGGCGATGAACTGACCTTCCGTAAAAAAGCTTCAATCGTCCTTGATCGTCGAGTTCTTTGGAGCTCGGCATTCCATAGAGGAGGATCTTTGCCACTGTTCCGATGAACCAGTCAGGATGTGCCGGACAACCGGGAATATTGATTACTGGTGTTGCAATGTTGAGCATTTGAAACACCTCACTGACGCCTTTGCTGGCAGTCGGATTTGGCTCGGCTGCCGGAAGTCCGCCATATGCAGCACACGTCCCCACCGACAGAGCAGCCATTGCGTTGCGTCCAAAGTGATCCATCCATTGAAACATTGTAAATGGCTTGTTGTTGTGTTCTCCAATTGATCCGTAGACGCCGTTTTGTCTCGTTGGGATTGCTCCCTCGACAACAAAAACATACTTGCCTTTGTATTTTTCTGCCGTTTCGAGCGCAGCTTCAATGGAAAGAGTGCCGGTTGCCGCCATCAAGGTACCGTGATAGGCCAGGATGAGTTGATGCCCTGGCAGAACTTGTTCGAGTATGACGTTCTTGATGCTTGGGTGGATCGTATTGATAACGGAAACGGAGCATCCACTGCACGTAGACGCCTGCAGCCAGATGATGGGATACTCTTTGACGGCTTCTCGTAAAGCATCCGCAAGGCGGGGAAGGAACTCATCAACCGTTGCCATAGCTGCCGGTGTGGCAACCGCCCAACGAATGAAATCTCTTCTGTTTAACGATTCATGCCATGCCATTTGGGATCCTCCTCAGGATTTCAACTGAGATGATGTTGAAGAATTCTGCAAGGAATTGAGTTTTTCAACGTGAGAAATGTGCATAACCCTCCCCTGTAACTGGGAGGTGAGGTTTTCCTCATGGAATGAGGATTACAACTCGCTAAGCTTGTTCTCTGATCCC
>CAYNRS010000083.1:0-6981 GCA_964399565.1 uncultured Ignavibacteriaceae bacterium | reverse complement strand
GAATCGTTGGCTGGGCCTGCGGTGATGCGCCCGGGAGACTTGCTTTTCCTGAAGCACGTTCGCGCAAAATCGTTCTCATCCGAGCAATGTCTTTCTTGATGTGGTACATTTTCATCGGGTTTTCGAGTTGACCGATTACCTTCTGAAACTTCAGGTGTGCCAGGTTCTCCTGTTCCTCCTGAAGTCTTTTCTGCAGCTCAGAATCTGATAATTGCCGAAATTCGAATGCTTTCATGTTCGTTGCGAAAGGAGTTATGCAGCCTCGTAATCAACACGAGAAACAAGCTTTGTCTTTATCGGCAGCTTATGCGATGCGAGCCGCAATGCCTCAGCCGCAGCCTCGCGGGTCACACCTCCGAGTTCAAAGAGAACCCGCCCCGGCTTCACGACGGCGACCCAGAATTCTGGAATGCCTTTTCCACTTCCCATTCGCGTTTCTGCGGGTTTTTTTGTAACAGGCTTGTCAGGGAAAATGCGAATCCAGACTTTTCCTTCTCTTTTCATCATGCGCGTTAGGGTCACTCTCGAAGCCTCGATCTGTCGCTGCGTGATCCATCCGGGCTCGAGGGCTTTGAGTCCAAAATCTCCGAATGCGACTGTTGCACCGCGCGTTGCTTTCCCCCTCATGCGCCCCCGCTGAGCCTTTCTGAATTTCACTCTTTTTGGCATTAACATGACGTATGTTCCTTTGACCTAACGGGGAGACGGTCCTATGATCTCGCCCTTGCAGATCCACACCTTGACGCCGATCGCGCCGTAGATGGTGAACGCGGTTGCGGCGGAGTAATCAATGTCCGCACGGATCGTCTGCAGCGGGATCCTCCCTTCTTTATAGTGCTCACTTCTTGCGATTTCAGCACCACCAAGCCGCCCGCCACAACGCACCCGGATGCCTTCCGCGCCCATGCGCATCGCAGCCGTAATCGATTGTTTCATCGCCCGCCGGAATGAAATCCTGCCCTCCAGTTGGGAGGCGATTGCTTCCGCGACCAGATATGCATCCAATTCGGGACGCTTGATCTCGTGAATAAGGATCTTTACTTCCTTGCTTGTGACTTTCTTCAGCTCTTCTTCAAGTTGTGCAATCTCTTTGCCGCTCTTTCCGATAACGATTCCAGGCCTGGAGGTGTGAATGGTAATGACTGCGCGCTTGGGCGTGCGGTCAATCTGAATTCGCGCAATGCCCGCCTTCTTAAGCCTGTTGCGGACATAGTTTCGGACCACAAGATCCTCCTGCAGCTTGCCGGAAAAACTCTTGTCGTCGTACCAGTTCGCATCCCATGAGCGAACAACTCCTAGACGAAAACCATTCGGGTTAGTTTTTTGACCCAAGCATTCCTCCTTTATGAAACCGATTCAGATTTCTTGGTTTTGGATTTCGGTTTGGATTCTTTTGCCTTCGATTCTCTCGCCTTCGCATCCTGTGCATTCGACGCTTTTTCCTTTGACTCTGGGGTTTCCTTTTCGGGCGACTGCTTCGCCGTCGAAGTTGCCTTCTTCTTCTCGATGACTTTTGGCATTTCACGCTGCCCCAGAACGATGGTGATATGGTTGGATCGTTTCCGGATCCTATACGCGCGCCCCATCGGCGCCGGCCGGATGCGTTTCATGGTCGGTCCGCCATCGACGAACGCCTCCCGGATGAACAGAGTGGCTGTGTCAACACGTCCGGCTTCGTCTTTGTTCTGAAAATTTGAAATTGCCGACCGCAAAACCTTTTCAGCAGTTCTGGCAGCATGCTTGGGAGAAAAATGGAGAATGCTCAACGCTTCCTCCACACCACGACCCCGGATGAGGTCGATCACCAGCCTCATTTTTCTCGGCGATGTCGAAACAAACCTATTGATTACGCGTGCTTCCATCGTATTATGCCGCTGGCGGTGTCGTTGTTTCTTCCTTCTTAATTCCCGGATGCGCCCGGAAAATGCGAGTTGGTGCAAACTCTCCCAGCTTGTGTCCCACCATTGCCTCGTGGATGTATACAGGGATGAACTTATTGCCGTTGTGTACTGCAAAGGTGTGCCCCACGAAATCCGGAATGATGGTGGAAGAACGCGACCATGTCTTTATCACACGCTTCTGGTTGGACTTGTTCAGGGCTTCCACCTTCTTCAATAACTTCGCGTCAACAAAAGCGCCTTTCTTAACCGAACGACTCATAGATTACTTTCGCCTCTTGACAATGTATTTGTTCGACTGTTGTTTCCGCTTTCGCGTTTTCAAACCTTTTGCGTATTTGCCCCATGGTGATTCAGGATGCTGCCATCCGCCGCCGCTTTTTGACCTGCCTTCGCCTCCACCCATGGGATGGTCCACGGGATTCATCGCCATTCCCCGCGTTTGTGGGCGAATGCCAAGCCAACGCGATCGGCCGGCCTTCCCGAGACTGATATTCTCGTGGTCGAGATTGCCCACAACTCCAATAGTCGCATAACACTGAAGCGGAAGCTTGCGGACTTCGCCAGAGGGCAATTTCAATGTCGCGAAGTCACCTTCTTTTGCCATCAACTGCAGTGAATTGCCTGCACTGCGACCCATCTGGCCGCCTTTTCCGGGAAAGATTTCGACGTTGTGAACAAACGAGCCGACTGGGATGTTATTCAACGGCATCGAATTACCCGTCTGGACTTCGGCCTCCGGACCGGACTGAATGACCTGGCCAACTCTTAATCCATCCGGCGCCAGAATGTATCGCTTCTCGCCGTCGGGATACTGGACCAGAGCAATCCGGGCAGACCGGTTCGGGTCGTACTCAATGGCCAAAATGTTGCCGGGAATTCTTTTCCCCCGTTTGAAATCAACCAATCGGTATTGACGCTTGTGCCCCCCTCCGCGATGTCGTGAAGTGATTCGTCCGAGGTTGTTTCGTCCGCCGGATTTCTTCAGCGATTCCACCAGCTGTTTCTCCGGCTTCGCTTTCGTTATTTCCTCAAAAGAAGAAATTGAATAAAAACGAGTCGCCGGTGTCCGTGGTTTTAGTTTGCGAATTGCCATGCCATGTTCAGATTAAACGTTCTCAAACAAATCAATCTTATCGCCTTCTTTCAGCGTCACAATCGCTTTTTTCCACGCCCTGGTGCGGCCTTGAAAGCGCCCTGCACGCGTGAGCTGCGTCTTGGCTTTCCCTTTAACGCGGAGTGTGCGAACACTTGTCACATGTACCTTGAACTTTTTTTCGACCGCTTTTCCGACCTCGATTTTGTTGACGGCCAAAGGTACTTCAAAGGCATACTGGCGTCGCTCCTGGAGCCCGGTGATCTTCTCCGTAATAATTGGTCGAAGGAGAATCCCTGTCATCTCAATTCTCATTCTTCAAAGAGTTCTGCAAAACCTCAACGGCGCTTTTTTGTATGAGCAGCACTTGATTATCGAGGAGCTCGTACGTTGACGCCTTGTCGGCCTCGCGAATCATCAGTGTCGCAATGTTGCGGCCGGACTTCAACAGTACTCTGTCAGTCTTGCCGGTGAGGAGTAAAGTCTTCTTTGCATTCAACGAAAGCGCCTTCAAAACATTTGCGACTTCTTTTGTTTTGGGAGCAGAGGGGCTGAAATCCTCAACAACGACAATTGCTTCGTTCTTTGCTTTGTAACTCAACGCCGACTTCCTTGCAAGCTTCTTCATTTTCGCAGGCAGCTTCACCACATAATCGTGTGGCGTTGGCCCAAAGATCGAACCCCCTCCCACCCACAAGGGAGACCGAGTCGTACCCGCCCGCGCGCGACCAGTCTTCTTTTGTCTGAAGGGTTTCTTTCCACCGCCGCGGACTTCGTTCCGGGGTTTCACCTTATGCGTTCCCTGGCGCTGGTTCGCCATATAACTTCGGACGGCCTGATACAGTGCATGGTCGTTGGGCTTAACCTCAAAGATTCCAGGGTCAAGCGTCACCTTCTCGCCAGACAACGAACCATCAATCTTATGAACATTCAATTGCATGACTTGTCCCGGCATTAGGCGTGTTTGACGATTTCCAGATAGCTGTTAATGGCGCCCGGAACGGAACCTTTCACGATGAGAATGTTGGATTCCGGAATGACTTTTACCACTTTCAGATTTTTCACTGTGACCTGTTCAAAACCCATGCGGCCGCCCATCCGCATCCCCTTGAATACCCGCGACGGAAAGGAACTCGAGCCAATCGAACCTGGAGCACGGAGACGATCTGAAGCACCGTGTGTTGTCATCCCGACTCCGCCAAAATGGTGTCGTTTGACGACGCCCTGAAAACCTCGCCCTTTTGAGCGGCCGGTGACGTCAACGGTATCTCCTTGATGGAAAATATCGACCTTGATTTCCGCCCCGGGGTGAAGCGACGTTCCGTTGAAATTTCTGAATTCCTTCAACAATCGCATCGTTTTCACTTTTGCGTTCTCGAAATGCCCCTTTTCCGGCTTGTTGACGAGACGTTCTTTCTGGGCATCAAAACCAAGTTGAACGGCATCGTAACCGTCTTTCTCTTTCGTCCTTATCTGAATGACATAACATGGCCCCGCTTCGATGACCGTGCAGGGGACGGCCTCGCCGCTGTCATCAAAAATGCTTGTCATCCCGACTTTTTTCCCGAGTAAACTGCTCACTCTTACTATCCTCCGTTGCCCTCTTGAGTGTTCAAGAGTTCAAGATCTCCGTTCGTTTTTACACTTTGATTTCTACGTCCACGCCGGCCGGCAACTCCAGCTTCATCAACGAGTCGACCGTCTTTCCGGTGGAGTTCAAAATATCGATGAGACGTTTGTGAGATCGCGTTTCGAATTGCTCCCGTGATTTCTTATCGACATGCGGCGACCTGTTCACCGTATAAACACTCCGCTTCGTCGGCAAGGGAATCGGTCCCGAAACAACCGCTCCCGTGGACCGGACAGTCTTGATGATCTTCTCGGCCGACTTGTCGATGAGATTATGGTCGTACGATTTCAGTTTTATGCGAATCTTTTGACCAGCCACGGTACCTCCTTAGACATTGTGTGCCGCAAACGGGCACGACGTCGTAAAAACTACTCTATGATTTTGGTGACAACACCCGCACCTACCGTCCGTCCGCCCTCGCGAATAGCAAAACGAAGGCCTTCTTCCATTGCAATGGTGGAAATCAATTCGACGTTGATCGCGTCAAGGTTGTCGCCCGGCATCACCATTTCGACACCGCTCGGCAAAGAGATTACGCCAGTGACATCCGTTGTGCGGAAGTAAAACTGAGGACGGTATCCCGTGAGGAATGGCGTGTGCCGGCCACCCTCTTCTTTTTTCAGCACGTAGACTTGAGCGGTGAATTTCTTATGCGGCGTAATGGAACCCGGTTTTGCGATGACCATTCCGCGCTCAAGGTCGTTCTTTTCAATTCCGCGGAGGAGAAGGCCTGCATTGTCACCTGCGACAACTTCGTCGAGCTCCTTGCGGAACATCTCGGCGCCCGTGACAACGGTCTTCTTGTGTTGACCGAGGCCGATCACTTCAACTTCATCTCCAACCTTGCACTTTCCGCGATCCACACGTCCAGTGCCAACCGTACCGCGACCGGTAATAGAGAAAACGTCTTCCACCGGCATGAGGAATGGTTTTTCAATGTCGCGCTTCGGAAGCGGAACGTAGGTGTCGACCGCATTCATGAGGTCCATAATGGACTTGAATGCAGGATCGTCGGGCTTGGAATCCGGCCTGAGTGCCGCCTCCATCGCTTTCAACGCCGAGCCACGAATCATCGGAATTTCATCTCCCGGAAACTCGAATTTCTTCAGAAGGTCGCGAAGCTCCAATTCAACAAGGTCGAGTAACTCAGGGTCGTCGACCGCGTCCACTTTGTTCAGGAACACGACAATGCGAGGGACGCCAACCTGGCGGGCAAGAAGAATATGTTCTCTGGTTTGAGGCATCGGACCGTCGGTGGCCGCAACTACAAGAATCGCCCCATCCATCTGGGCAGCTCCGGTGATCATATTTTTCACGTAATCAGCGTGACCCGGGCAGTCGACGTGTGCGTAGTGTCGTTTTTCAGTAGCGTATTCGACGTGGGCCGTGGCAATTGTGATTCCGCGTGCTTTTTCCTCGGGCGCGTTGTCGATTGAGTCGAACGTCCGCACGTCCGAGAGACCCTTCTTGTTCAACACCATAGTGATTGCAGCTGTTAACGTTGTCTTGCCGTGGTCAACGTGGCCGATTGTACCGACGTTCACGTGCGGCTTGCTGCGGTCGAATTTTGCCTTTGCCATGGGGCTCTCCTTTAGTTAAACTGGATTCGAATGTGCCTTTTCTCAACTACGCGGGAACTGCTTCTTTGCCTCTTACCTTCTCAATGATCTGGTCCGAAATAGACCTTGGAACCGGTTCATAGTGAGAGAACTGCATTGTATACAAAGCACGACCCTGGGTCATGGAACGAAGCTGGGTCGCATAACCAAACATCTCCGAGAGAGGGACAAGAGCCTTGACAACTTGGGCATCCTTGCGCGTGTTCATGCCTTCGATTTTACCACGACGCGCGTTAAGGTCGCCCATCACGTCTCCCAGGTATTCCTCGGGGGTCACCACTTCAACATCCATGATCGGTTCGAGGATAATGGGGCCAGCCTTTTTTGCTCCATCTTTGAAAGCCATGGAGCCGGCGATCTTGAAAGCCATTTCCGAGGAGTCGACGTCATGATAGGAACCGTCGAACAACTTCACTTTCACGTCCTCCACCGGATAGCCGGCAAGAACTCCGTTGCGCATAGCCTCAAAAATCCCCTGCTCCGTGGGCTTTATGTACTCCTTTGGCACCGAGCCGCCGACGATTGCGTTTTCGAATTCAAATCCCTTCCCCTTTTCGTTCGGCTCCATCTCTACCACGACGTGGCCGTATTGTCCTCGACCACCGGATTGCCGTACGAACTTCCCTTCGGCGGTGACCTTCTTTGTAATCGTCTCCTTGTAGGCCACCTGGGGTTTGCCGACATTTGCCTCGACCTTGAACTCGCGCTTCATGCGGTCGATGATGATCTCCAAATGAA
>CAYNRS010000082.1:0-6986 GCA_964399565.1 uncultured Ignavibacteriaceae bacterium | reverse complement strand
GAGGGGATCAGACAACTTCAGGACTTGCTTGCTCCGCATGAAATTCGTGTCCTTGTCGTCTCCCTTCCACATTACAAAGGGCCCAACGATGTTTTTCACCTGATGTCCATATTCAGCCCTGTTGACCACGACCTTGCAGTGGTCTATTCGCCGTTGATGCCCATCGGTTTTCGCAAAAATCTGCTTCAAAGAGGTTTCGTCCTTGTCGAAGTTCCAGGAGAGGAATTTGAATCGATGGGTTGCAACGTTCTGACACTTTCCCCGAGGAAGTGTGTTTTGCTGAAAGGAAATCCGAGGACAAAAGCCCTGTTGAAAAAGGCCGGCTGTGAAGTATTGGAATACAAGGGAATGGAAATCAGCTTGAAAGGCGGTGGCGGCCCAACATGCCTCACACGGCCTATCGAGCGACTGGCATGACGTAGAAATAAACCGAAAAAGTTACGATATTAAGCAAAACCACTGGAGGAATTATGAGAGCAATCTGGAAGGGCTATATTCGATTCTCACTTGTCACAATCCCTGTGCGAGTGTATAACGCTGTCGACACGGAGCAGAAAATAAGCTTCAACCAGCTCCACAAAGAAGACAACGGCCCGATTGGGTACGAAAAGAAATGCAAGAAATGCGGGAAGGCCGTTCCCAACGAAGAGATCGTCAAGGGATATCAATACGAGCCCGACCAGTACGCAATCGTTGAAAAGGAAGACCTGGAAAAAGTGAAATTGAAGAGCACAAAAGTCATTGAAATAGAGGGTTTTGTCAACGCGCGGGAGGTGAGTCCAATGCTCTATGAAGCTCCGTATTTCGCCGGCCCGGATGGAGCGGTCGCGGGAAAGGCTTTCGGTTTGTTAAGCCAGACGTTGAAGGACTCGGGAAAACTCGGCATAGGCAAAGTCGTTTTGCGCGACCGCGAAGATGTCGTGCTCATTGCTCCGATGGAAGGTGGGATCGTTTTGTACAAACTGCGCTACCCAAGCGAGGTACGCAACATGAAGGAAGTACCGCAACTCGACGGACAGGTCGTTGACAAGAATCAGCTGAAACTTGCACGGAGCCTCGTCGATTCGATGGCGACAACGCTGAAGAAGCTGGACATGAAGGACAAATACCATGATGCTCTCAAAGAAATGATTGAAGCGAAAATTGAGGGCAAGGAAGTCGTAACAGTCGAAGAAGAGGTTAAACCGGTTGTCGACATCATGTCCGCGCTGAAACAGAGCATCGACCAGGCAAAATCTCATCGCAAACCGATGGAGAAAGCAAAAGGTGCGAAGAAGAAGGAAGTCATGAAACCTGCCAAGATACGAAAGGCAAAAGCAGGATAACCTGTATCCATGGCAAAGATTCTTCCATTCAGTCAACAGGTTACTGCCAAGCTCGGCTTCGAACGCGTCACGCAGCGAAAGAAATCCGGACGGGATCAATTGAATCTCTTTACGTCCGGTTCACGACGAATTCTGAACTTGCCGAACAACCTGGGCCCCTTTGAAGAAGCTCTTTTACTGGACGAACGTGAAGACCCGAGGGCTGTTGAAGCTTATCAAAAAGCAATTGCTGAGGAAGACTCAACGGCTGATGCTTACTGTAATCTCGGGATTCTTGAGTCAAAGTCAGGCCGAACCACGAAAGCTTTTGACAGTTTTACAAAGGCTTTGAAGAGCGATCCTAGGCATTTTGAATCTCATTATAACCTGGGCAATTTGTACCTCGAGGTCGGAGACTTCAGACTTGCAAGAACGCATTACCAGATAGCCGCTGAGATCGAACCCGGATTTCCGAACGTCTATTTTAACCTTGGCCTCGTCCACGCCATTAACGAAGATTTTGGTGCAGCAATCGAAGCCCTGGACAAGTTCAAAGAACTCGTTCCTAAACAAGAGGGAGACAAAGCCGATGGATTGTTGCTGAGCCTAAAGCAGTCTATGGCGCATAGGGGAAAGAATTAGAAAGGCGAACCCATGCGATGGATTTGTCTGCGGGGGCATCAAAAAACGCCTACTGATGTTTCGGTAGTGTCTGAGACACTACCGATGTTTCCGAGCACTTGATTCTTTGTTCCAGATTCAATACATTTTAACCGTTTCGAGTTCACTCCCCTTCCTCAAGAATCGTAGCTCACCGCTGTTGTTGACGTCGTTGCTGAAAAGAAATTGATTGGAGGCATAACTTATTTCATCAATCATTCTCAAGGAGGATTTATGAGGAAAGTGTTGAGACGTGTTTCCGTACCAGTCCTGTTGCTGGCGACATTACTGATTCTCTCAGTGACATATTGGACGGGATGCGGCGAGGGGGACCAGGCTCCGGTTGCAAGCTCCCAGACACAGCAGACGTCATCGGGCAGCGTTCAGGTGCTCGGAAAGCAGGATTCTCGCATTGCACAACTTGCAGCAATTCAGGAACGCAATGAAGAACGAGTGTTTGGAGCGGCAGCGGCCCGAGGAGTGGGCATTGGACTTGATGGCGGCGAACTCGTATTCCATGTATTCGTAAACTCCTCGGCAAACCGGCCTGATGATGTTCCGTCGAATCTTGAAGGCGTTCGCGTCGTGAGAATCGAAACCGACGATTTTGTTGCAAGATATGATAATGGCCCTGGTCACCGCTCCCAACTTTCTGCTCCCGTTCCGGCCGGCGTTTCTACGAGCAATGATAATGGATGCTTTGCAGGAACACGCGGGTTTCTAGCGTTCAAAGGCGGTCAGGTTGGTTATATCACCAACAATCACGTCGCGGGTGCAGGTGGCTCGAACCTTTGTCCAGGTGCGGCTTCGATTGGTGAACCACAGTACCATCTTGGCACGTATGACAACAACTGTTCCGTTTCCGGCGTTCTGCAGATCGGGACACTCAACAGTTTCATAATATTCAAGGGGGGCCCTAAAAACAAAGTCGATGCCGCATTTGTAGCAAGCAGCACTTCACTGATTAGCGATTTCATCCTTGACATCGGCAGCCCGACGACAACGGCGGTTAACCCGGCCCTTGGGATGACCGTTCGCAAGAGCGGGCGCACAACTGGACTGACCAGCGGATCAATCTCGACCGTCAACGCCACCGTGAGAGTCAGCTACGGAGCTGGTTGCGGAACGTATACGTTCACCGGTCAGTTTGTGGTGAGCCCCGGAGGTTTCAGCGCTGCGGGTGATTCCGGTTCTCCCGTTGTGGACAATAGCAGCAACCCGGTCGGTTTGCTTTTTGCAGGAAGTTCGAGCAGCACGATTTGCAACCCGATCAAGGTTGTGTTGACAGAGTTGGGACTGAATTTCTAGCTCTCTCACACAAATCGATGAGTTTTTGGGGAAAGAGTCTGGACTCTTTCCCCTTTTTGTTTTAAGATAGGTGGGTATGAAACTTGTGCTCGTCGTATGCCTTGTCGCTATTCTTGCGCCGAACACTCACCGTCAACCCAAGCAGAAGAAATCTATGGCATCCAAATCAATAGAAAACGTCGTAGCCTCTCATACGGACAGCCTCATGGCTATCAAGGGCGTCGTCGGAGTAGGCGTTGGAGAATTAGAAGGAAAGCCCTGCATTAAGGTCATGATCGACAGGAGAACGCGAAAGCTCGTGAAACAAATTCCAAAAACTCTCGACGGTTTTGTGGTCGTCATCGAGGAAACCGGGGAATTCAAAGCCCGCCAGAGAATGCCTCCGTACTAAACAATATCCGAAAGAGAAAGGCGTCGATGAAACGCCTTTTGTGTTTTCCCTCAAGTTAAATTACTGGGTGACTTTTTTTGCCGTAAATTCCTGCGTTAAGTTATAGACGAAGCCTGTTACTTGGCCAATTGTGTTGCGCGTGAAACGAACTTGTGCCCAGAAGGTGCGATCAACGAAGTTATCACCGCCTGTCGGGTAAATAATTGTCGTTGCGCCATTGCTCCATTGTGCCTGCAGATATTTGCCTTTATCGAGAAGGTCGAGACTGGCACCGGGGACATAGTAATTATCAGGCATCTTGTATTGTCCTGTGAAAGATGCAAGCTCGCCTTCGCGTGGGGATTTATAGGCAATTCTGGGCGGTATGACCGGTTGATCAAAGACCATGGCGCTTATGTCGGGGGAAATGGCTTGTCCGACGGATGAATAACTATTGGTGAGAATCGCGACGCAAATCGTGTCTTCGAGGAAGTATTCGAGACTTGCTATGAATCCCGGGCTTCGGCCGTTGATCCTCATCGTTGTGCGCCCGAATCGTTCCCCGCGTGACCAGCCGTAAGGAAATGACGAGCCGCCTTGCATGACCTTCGCGAGCGATGCAGCATTGAGGAGTCTACCCGAAAAGAGTGACGTCGCAAACCTGCACAAGTCTCCAGCGGTTGCCACGAGTGAACCATTTCCAGTTTTAATAGACCAATCTAGATACGGAACCAATTTGACCCCTCGGAGGCCATCAGGTTCAGTGCCCATTGCACGATTTGGAATGACCCTTGTGGGGTCGTCGTCGTGGATCATGGAAGTAAGTCGGAGTAGTTGAAAAATCGTCGTCTTCAAAAAGTCCCCATACGTTTGGCCAGAGACCCTTTCAATGACTAATGCCAGAACATTGTAGTTTGAATTGCTGTAACGAACTCGTGAACCTGGTTCAAAATCCAGTGGTTTGTCCTTGAATAACGCGACAACTTGCTCACTGGTGTGCGGAAAGCGCGATTCTCGATCGTATTCCGGGAAGCTGTTTACGTTGGGAATGCCGGAGCTGTGAGTTAACAAGTGTTCAAGGTGAATCTTGTCACCATTCGGGTAATGAGGAATGAATTTCGAGACAGGATCTGACGTTACGAGCTTTCCGCGTTCTTCGAGCAAAAGAACCGCCGTTGCAGTGAATGGTTTAGAAACAGAAGCAATATGGAATCGTGTCTTTGAGCTGTTCGGGATACCATAATCGTGGTTGGCTTTTCCATAGCCCTTCTCGAACAGAACTTGATCACCGCGCGTCACGCAAACGACACCGGAAAAGTTATCAGTATCGACGAATGGCTGTAAATAAGCTTCAATCGTCTTTGCGAATTCGCTGGTTGGCAACTGGCGATCGGCAACCGATGTATCTTGAGCGCGCATCAAAACGCATAACAAGGTATTTGCTGTCACGGAAAAGATGTTGCTTTTCAATTTTCCTCAAATTGACCACCGATCAAATTGCAATCGAGTATTTCTTTTCCCGGGATGCTCATGTTCCGATTAATGACCCTTACCTCCCAATCCAGAACGACAGTTTAAGAAGGAAAATGTTGTCGGAGGGTTCAGCAAGAAGCTGGTTGGTATCACGAGGAAAATCGAAATCCGGCACCAACCCCACATGACTCCGCAAGTGTTGCCAAACGACGAAGATTGTCGACCCTGGCATATACTCCCATCGCAGGACGAGGTTTGCACGAAGAGAGCGGAAATTAAAATCATCCTGACCAAACCCACTGCCGAAGGTGAATGAATTCGCCGGACCACCCGCGTCGGGGTCGACAGTATACAAGCGAGTGGCCTGGTCATACGTCATTGTTCCTTTGTCCCGACCGTAGGCTGCGAAATCGTACGTTCCTGGTCGAAGAAACTCTTTGAAGAAATAAAAATTACGCGCTTGAATAAACGGCTGAATCACGACCTGCAATGACAGGTCGGGAGTAAAAGCCCAGTTCACTCGTGTATTGAGCGAGAGGTTTGTGAACGTCACATCGGCAAAAACGTAGCGGCGGCCAAACGTCGCCGTTGCCATCGAATCCGCGACGCTCATGATAAACTGGTCTGTGTCACGCTCAAAGCCGAGTTGCGGAGTGAATTGAATTTGCACGGCAGGCGTCGGGCGGATGTTGATGTTGAACGAAACATATTTGTCATATTCACCCGAATAGTCCTCCCTGTAAGAGGCATTTAAGCCAACCACGATTTTGTCACGGCTGTCAGTTTGAACGCCGAACCCGGTTCCGTATTGGCCGACCACCGCCATCAGCGGACCACCTCGCGTAAGCTTGTCGCTCAGGACATCCGGCCCCCAGTAAGCGTACGCACTGAAATTCCAGAAATTCAATGTGTTTGCATAACCTCCTGCACTGTAGATTTGAAACACCTGATCTCCTCCAAACGTCCATGCGTGGTTCGAATAGGCGTAGACGCCGTAGTTGCGAAACACCTCGCCGGGCGTCCGATCCTGATACTCTGCGTACGTTGAAAACGCCCGTCGGTCTGCAAGACTTGCAAAACCCATGTCGTTCAATTCCATTCCGGGTGAGAATTCCTGATACGTCAACGACCCAATCCAGTTTCCGCCGCCGACTTTCATGATGGTTGCTTCTCCAGCGTAACCGCTGAGCGATGTTCTGGCTGGTTCGACGCCGAGATAATCTGCGTCCGGGCGTTGGAAATATCGCACGGAAGATCTTTGGGTGCGCTCGATGACGGTCTTATCGCCCGCAACGTGCGATCCTGCAATGAAGCCCCCCAGGAGCCAGTTTCGGTCGCCCCATCGGTGCTCAAAATCGATGCCGCCGGTGGCTGCCGACGAATGAAGGAGAGAATTGAACGCCGGCTCATCGAGTCTGCGATTCACCGTCGTGAGAAGGCCGCCGACAAAGGTCTGGCCGTCAAAATCTTTCTTGACTCTCGCGACAAGATAGTTTGTCAGAGGCTCTACCGCGGGAGTTTGTTCAGCACCCGAGCCGTCGATGTAACGCGCAGATTCGCGTTGCGTTACGGCGTCAAGCATACCAATCGATAGACCCGACGCTGTCTTGCCGCTGAGTTTTGCCGCACCGAGGATGGTTGTCTGATCCGGGACGTCGAGATAGGTGGCGTTGAGCCCACGCTGAGGTTGTCTCCCGATCCTTCGCGAATAAAAGTACTGCCCGCCTCCGTAACTGTTGTAGTTACGCGTGCGACCAAAAGAGAACATCTCGGATCCTTCCACAAAAAACGGACGCCGTTCCGGAAAAAATATCTCGTATGCCGTCTTCTGCTTGACAAAAAAAACGACCTCCACCTGGCCGAAATCCGGA
>CAYNRS010000081.1:0-7009 GCA_964399565.1 uncultured Ignavibacteriaceae bacterium | reverse complement strand
ATGCGTTGTCTCTGAACGAAGTCGAGGTCATAATGGGCAAGGTGTCGGACGGATCAGGAGCGGATCAACTTTTGCGAATGAACGTTGACCTTGAAACTGTAAAATAACTACTGCTTATATGTGAAGATAGCTTAATTTGCGCAGTTAAGAAGTAGATTGATGTCAGGTGACAAAATCAGGACGGTCCCTCAACCTCGCCTCAGTGACAGGAAGCAACTCGCCCGTTTGAATCGACTCCACTTTTGACGCCTCGTTAAACCAGCTCGCAGGTGGCGTGTGTCCCCAAAACGTCGCACGCCGCGGGTCGTTAATACTCCACTTTATCGGTTTCCAATCCGGATCAGCAATAATGTAATCCCCTGTGTATAATTCGATTCGATTGCCGTCAGGATCACGCAGGTAAAGAAAAAAGGCGTTGCTTAACCCATGCCGTCCGGGGCCACGCTCGATGGCATTGACCATTCCAGCTGCAGCCAGTACATCGCAGGCGCGCAGAACACTCTGTTGGTCACTCACCCAGAAGCCACCGTGATGCACGCGTGGTCCGATACCGTTCATCAACGCTATGTCGTGTACGTCCTGTTTTCTGTGTAACCAAGCAGCCCATAATTGTTCCGGCTTGGTTTCAGTGACCGTGAACTCGGAACACGTGAAGCCAAGTTTCTGGGTGAACCAATCGTACGCTTTTTGCACGTCGGGCAGCTGACAATTAAAATGGTCGAGGCGCATGATGTGAGCGCCCCGGTAAATGTCGTAGCGCTGAAGAAGTCTTTCTCGCTGGGCAATTTCGTGGAAAAACTCAACTGGCAACCCTGAAGGGTCTTGAACGCGTAAAGCCTGGCCTTGCCCTTGCTCAAAGCCGGGTTCCAGCCACTTGGTAGGACATCCATGCTCTTCGTAAAGCTTCGCGAGCTTCTCCAGATCGGCAGCATCCGAAACACGGAAAGCGATATGCCCGACGCCTGGAGTCTCAGCTTTTCGCAGAACCAGGCTATACAGGTCGCGTTCTTCGTAGCCGCCGAGATAGAGTCGTTGCTTGTCGCGTGCAGTTTCGACAAACCCAAGAGTGTCCACGTAAAAAACCTTCGCACGTTCAAGGTCGGTCACTCGAAATTCCAGATGTGCAGCGCGGGTGATATTCATAGTTAGATCATCTTGACAGCAGCCGCAAACCCGGCCGAACGACGTGGTTGGGTAGGCTTTAGTCTGCAAAAAGTCATTGGCGCAAGCTCCCGCCACAAAGCCGGCGGGCAGGGAAGTTTGCGATTACTGCAATAAGGAGTTTTCATCAACTTTCGGACCAAGGGTCGAGAAATACACTTATATCGGCTTTAGCTGAGTCAAGTTCAGGAGGCGCTGGCTGTTTATCTCGTTTATCGAGCTTACGATACATCCCCGAATGAAAAATCAACGGATCGCGTGGTTCGATACCAAGATGCAAGGCAACAACTTCGCCAATAATGATCGAATGGTCGCCGCCGTCAGCAGTCTTATGTAAACGGCATCCGAGCGCGGCCGCACATCCTTCTAAACGGGGTCCACCTTCCCAAGCGACAAACCGAAAAGGCGGGACCTTCTGTTCCTTCCAACCGCCAGCAAAATATGTTGACAAGGCTTGCTGGTCATCACGGAGGAAATTCACGGAAAAACCCTGCGTTCTTTGCATAAACTCAGACATTTTTGCCCGCTTATCGACGCAAAAGAGGACTAGAGGGGGAGAGAGAGAGAGAGATGAGAAAGCGTTTGCCGTCATTCCGTGGACTTCCTTGCCCACTTCGGCGGCGATGACAGTGACGCCTGTTGCAAATTGTCCCAATGTTTGGCGGAACGTCTTTGGGTCGAACGATTGCATCATTGTCGAAGATTGAACTACTTTACCGTCACGTATCGTTCAAGTCTCGCCACCTCTTTCGGGGGCACATATTTGCCGATTTCTTTTCTGAACTGGGCCATATTCCTGTACGGCCGATACTCTTTGAACTCCCGCAGCATCCTTTTTCCCATGCCCGGAATACTCAGAATTTCCTCATCGCTTGCCTTGTTCAGATTAATGGGGACAAAGATATATTGTTCCAGTCGGGCCAACTCTTTTTGATCAACGTATTTGCTGATTTCTTTCCGAAACTGTGCGAGGGTTTCATACGGCCTGTATTCGAGAAACTCACGTAACATGCGCGGACCCATCCTGGGAATGAACAGGATTTCCTCGTTTGTCGCTGTGTTGAGGTTAATATGAATGAACGTCTTCGCGTACACTTCCGTTCGTTGTTCTTTGCTCAAAGACTTGCTCAACACAGAATCCAGTCTCGTCACTCTCAGAAATGGACGCGCGTCCATGATCTCTTTGACAATGGCGCCGCTAAAATGCGGGAGAGCAAGCAGCTCCTTCTCACCTGCGATATTCGGGTCGATCAGCCCCAGTTGTCGGCCCAACTGCGCTTCAGAAACGTTGAGCATGGCCAAAACGAAAAGAAGAACAACTAGTTCTCTGAAACTCCAAAAGTTGATTGATCTCATGTTAAGCTCCTTCAAGATGCGGATTGAGCGTTGACGGATGAAGTCAAGTGTGGATGACGATAGGTGAACGCAAGACCGAGAAAGCCGAATTGAATCATCATGCCAGGTCCCAAGATGGGAGCCCCTCCCTTGACTATTCTTTCGATCAGTTCTCTGCTGCTCAGCGATGGGTTGCCTTCTAAAGCGAATTCCTGGTTTCCCTGATAGTGGTAGATGATTCCGAGGACACCGCTTATGAAGAAGAGCACCATCGTTACTTGAAAAATCTTCAAACTCTTTGGTTTCCTGACAACCCCGTAGAATCCGAGTTCACACAAACCTGCAACCAGGAGAAACACCGGGATGACTTGGCGCGTGTCTTCAAAATGACCCAGGAACAAAAGTTCAATGATCGTTGCTGCCGATCCTGCGATGAACACAACAAGCAGGATACGACGCATTGTTGAAAGGGTAGTTGATTCAGATTCAATCAAAGTCATTCCCAGGCTGCCAAGCAGATTCTACATCAGCCTTCAGTTACGCTCACAGTGTGGACCGTGACCGCATGATGGCCTTTTTCTTCGGTGGCACGGTCCATACCGTGCCACTACACGCCGCGCGCTCCGAGATTCACCTCGGGGCTTCAGAAAACGCTTCATCCTTTGATTGAGCAAGAAATTCTCGAACCCTTTGCATGTAGGATGTGCGGTCGTGATTGGCGACAAGTGCACCCGCCATACGTACTGGATCGCCGAAGAAAAATCGCTCGTAAAGTACCTGACGCGACCCAAAGGCCGATAAAGCAGCATCCCACGCAAGGCGAAAGAGAGGAATCCTGTCGTGCGCTTCGGCCCGGGCAGCCTGATAGTAATTCTTAATCTCTTCAGAGAGAGGACCGCTCAGGTCTGCCTGCGTTGGAACGGAGACGAGACCGCTTGCACCCAGCTGCTGGATAATCTCAATCATACGAGGGTAGAGCCGCGGGTAAAGATTTCGTGCTGCATCGAGGGGATCCCAGGCGGGTCTCATAACGCCGTAGTCATCAAGTTTTGCGTCGGCTTCTGCAGCTCTCAGAAATGCCTTCATCGTCTCCATGTTGACCCAAATCTCGGCCAGTTTTTCCTGGATGTGCTGAAAGGTTTCGACTGCAATCGTATGAGCCATCAGTGAAGCCAAACCGAGCAAGAATTCTGTTTTAGCAATATTCTTCACTACAACCTGATGAGACATGTTGACAATGGCGCCCGTTTTTGCATATGCCTCATTGCACTTTGCCACATCGCGGTACAGGAAAATGTTCTCCCAGGGCACAAAAACGTCGTCAAAAATAACGACGGCATCCATTTCCTCGAAGCGTGAGCCCAACGGGTGGTCGTAGTGGGAATGTCCGTAGTCGACCGATTCGCGACACTGGAATTTCAACCCGGGCGTGCTTGTGGAGATGGCAAGGCCGAATGCATATGGAGCATCCTCCTCCTGATTTTTGAGGAGGGTAGACGGAAAGACCAAGATTTCATCGGAGGCAGGAAGCGTTGCAAGCATCCTGCAGCCACGAATAACGATACCTGCGTCTGTTTCTTCCTTCACACGTGCGGCGAGGTAAGGGTCGGCCTGTTTTGCAGTGTTGACCGACCGGTTCGCCTGGGGAGTGATAAGCGTATGTGTGAGGCAAAGGTCGTTTTCTCTCATGTATTCGTAATACCTGCGCGCATTCTCCCCAAACCTGGGCCCTTGCTGCGCAAGAAAGTCTGCTCCAGCGGCGTATGCTGTCATCGCACGGTTCAGATAGTCCGGCGAGCGCCCCATCATGCCAAAAGAGGCATCGGACCACATTTTCATCATTCGGCTGACGCTTCGAAGCTCGTCATGGGACTTCGGCATCATGAAAGAGCGACCAACCTTGTTTCTTGTCGACGGAGAGTCGTACAACATGACGTCGGGCTGTTTCCACTGCAAGTCATAGAGGGCAGCAAGGCTCTGAATGCCGTTTCGAAAGGCAGGATGAGCAGTGACATCTTTGACGCGTTCGCCGGTATAATAAATTTCCGGAGAATTTTCGCGGAGCTTGCGAAGAAGTTGTTCTCCGCGACGCGCACCTGAACCGGTTTTGCCATCCGCGCCTTGGGTCGGCGTCTTGGTGGTTTTGGTTTCGGCCATTGTTTCTCCTTGGCTTGCAAAAATTGGCTACGTGAACCTTCCGAAGGTCATATGACCTCTCGATGAACCTTCGGAAGGTCTAGGTTTTTCCAAATTTCGGAATTGGGTGGCTGCCGAGCGCAACGTGGATCGTCGTCAGCTCCGTGTAAAAATCAAAACTATAGTGTCCGCCCTCGCGCCCAATGCCGCTATTCTTTGAGCCGCCAAAAGGGGTTCGCAAATCCCGCACGTTATGTGAATTGATCCAAACGAGTCCAGACTCTATGCCTTCCGCAATCTTTTTCGCTCGCGTGTGATCTTGCGTCCATACATAAGCGGCCAGGCCGTACTCAATGTCGTTCGCAACTCGCAAGGCTTCGTCATCGTCTTGAAAAGGGATAACCACAAGCACAGGACCGAAGATTTCTTCCTGAGCCACGCGCATGCGGTTTCGAACGCCGGTCAGCAGTGTTGGAGAGAAGTAATTCCCTTCCACCAAATTCTCCGGTCTGTCTCCACCCACCGCAACAGTTGCTCCTTCTTGTGTCGCGATATCCATGTAACTTCTCACGCGTTTCCAGTGTTCAGGATGAATTAACGGGCCGACTTCAGTCAAAGGATCTCGAGGGTCTCCCACCCTGATGTTTTTGACGCGTTCTTCAAGTTTTGCTACGACTTCATCGTGCACACTCTTTTGAACGAGCAGGCGCGATCCCGCCGTGCACCGCTCTCCGTTAAGGGAGTACACCTGAAAAATTGCTCCGTCAAGCGCTCGATCCATGTCGGCATCGGGAAAAATAATCGTCGGATTCTTGCCGCCCAACTCCATGGAGAATCGTTTCAATGTGACTGCGCCGTTCCGTAAGATTTCCTTACCCGTCGTCGTTTCTCCTGTAAATGAAATGAGCTGTACCTGCGGATGAGCAACCAATGAGGCACCGGCGGTCTCGCCAAATCCGTGCACAAGGTTGAACACACCCGGCGGCAGGTCGGCTTCCAGCATGATGTGAGCAAGTTTATCGGCGGAAAGCGGTGACCATTCCGCAGGTTTCAGAACGCAGGTATCGCCCGCAGCCAGACAAGGAGCCGCTTTCCACGTCTCGAGCATGAATGGCGTATTCCAGGGCGTAATAAGTCCGGCCACGCCAATGGGTCTTCGAACAGTATAATTCCTGAATTTCCCCTCGACGATGAATTCTTCACTTGTGATCTTTGTTGCCATTTCCGCAAAAAAGTAGAAGTTCTCAGCCGCACGCGGAATTGCCCCCTTTTTGATCTGGCTGACAGGAATGCCGGTGTCTTCGATTTCCAGTTCGGCGATTTCGTCGGCATGTTTTTCAATGAGTTCGCCGGTACGACGCAAGTATTTTCCTCTCTCTTGCGCCGACATTCGTGGCCAGGGACCCTCGTCGAATGCTTTTCTTGCCGCTTTCACAGCGCGATCAATATCAACAGAGCTACCGGAGGCGATTTGAGTAATCGGTTTGTTCGTGGATGGGTTGAGTGTCTCAAACGTTTTCCCGTCCACCGAAGGAACAAACTTGTTATCGATAAAATGCTGAATCATACGTTGTTATTTAGCTTCTTTGCGGCGGCAACTTGCAGGTTGACGCCAGATTCGTCAACGACGGCGTTTTCAAGTGCACCGATGCCGTCGATCTCAAGTCTCATGATGTCGCCGGGATAAACGTGGGAAATGCCCTTCGGCGTTCCCGTCCATATCAGATCTCCGGGCTCCAAGGTCATAATCATGGAAACGAATTCTATTAATTCTGGAATTGTTCGAATCATGCGGGATGTATTACCCTGTTGACGCAACCGGCCGTTGACAAAAGCTCTGAGGCCAAGATTCCCCGGATCGGGAATCTCGTCGGGTGTTACAATATAAGGGCCGAGGGGGCCAAATGTATCATATCCTTTTGCTCTTACAGGTGGCCGATAGAAATTCTTGACAAAATCTCGAATCGTGACGTCATTCCCGATGGTAAACCCCTTAATTACATCGTTCGCTTGCTCGGCCTTTACTCCCCGGCACCGACGTTCAATCACAACAACTAACTCAACTTCGTAGTGCATGTATTCGATACCAGAAGGTGCAATGACAGGAGTTCTGTGGCAGATGAGAGAGCTGGGAGGCTTGAAAAATAAGGCGGGATCCTCCGGGGATTTCATCTGAAGTTCCTCGGCATGGTCTGCAAAATTCAAGGCGAGTCCGATCGCTCTCGAAGGGATAACAGGAGGGAGCCAGCGGATTTCCTCTGGTGAAAACGGCGTGCCGTCGGAGGCAATGAGTTGACCGTCGCTGCGTACGGTCCCTTCGTACGTCCTGTTGCCGACTGAGAACCGTGCGATCTTCATGATGCTCGTCCCATCGTTG
>CAYNRS010000080.1:0-7028 GCA_964399565.1 uncultured Ignavibacteriaceae bacterium | reverse complement strand
CGCAACGATTGCAGGCGTCTTGCTCGCCGCTACCATTCGAGCTCGTTCAAAGATCGATCAAGGAGAGTTTGTCGAAGAGGGAAGGAAGGCGCTGAATGAGTTTGAAAACGAACGACATCCGGGAAAGGCAAACCTCACCTCCGATCAGCTGAGCGTCATTGCGTCGCTGGAGGAAAAAGCGGAAGACGTTCAGCCGCCCATGCAAAGACTGGAACACGGGCTCCACCCGTGGGTCTCGTATCTCATTATGCCGGTGTTTGCTCTCGCCAATGCTGGAGTGACGATTGATGCCACAATGCTCTCTTCGCTGATGGATCCAATCGCCGTCGGAGTGGCGCTTGGCTTGGTGTTCGGAAAACAGATTGGGATAACAGCGTTCGCCTGGATTGCCGTCCGGACGAAATTGGCAACTCTGCCTGCAGGAACCTCGTGGAGGCACGTGTATGGCGCCGGCTGGCTGGGTGGAATTGGTTTTACGATGTCGTTGTTTATAGCCGGCCTCGCGTTCGGAGAAGCCACATTGCTCAACATCGCAAAAGTTGGTATACTGGGCGCGTCGGTGATTGCAGGCGCGTGCGGGTTTCTGCTCCTCAAGCGTGTGTCCTCGCCAATGTCCAACCAATCCAATAACAGAGGGAACAAGGAATGGGATTTCTGAAGAAAATGTACATGGGGATTTCAGTAGAGCAGTGGCTCATTACTGCGGCTATCATTATTGGCAGTTTTGTTGTGCTCACCGTGCTGCTTCGATTCGTTACAAAACGTTTGAAGAAATTTGCAGAGGCAACAGAAACACAAGTCGATGACGTGATTGTCGAACTCCTGAGCAGCACAAAACCGATTTTTCTCCTGATTTTTGCCGTCTACGTGGGGTCGCTCGGCGTTACACTGCCGAAGGCAGCACTCTCCTGGCTTAACATCGTTGTCGTCGCCGGCTCCCTCCTTCAGGCAGGTCTCTGGGGTAATGCCATTATCTCGTTCATTCTGAATCGCACCGTTCGTCGTCGCGTGCGTGAGGATGCTTCAAGCGCGACAATGGTAACAGCACTTGGGTTCGTCGGCCGTCTGGCCTTTTGGTCGGTGATCATCCTGCTTGTCCTTGATAACCTCGGTGTAAATATCACCGGACTTGCCGCCGGACTGGGCATCGGCGGTATAGCCATTGCTCTCGCTCTGCAGAATATTCTTGCCGACCTCTTTGCCTCGCTCTCTATTGTACTCGACAAGCCCTTTGTTATTGGCGATTTCATCATTGTTGACCAGTTTTTGGGAACGGTTGAACATATTGGTCTGAAGACGACGCGCATTCGAAGTCTCTCCGGGGAAGAAGTGATTTTCTCCAACACTGACCTTCTAAAAAGCCGGATCAGAAACTACAAGCGGATGTTCGAACGAAGGGTGGTGTTTACCGTCGGGATTACGTATCAAACCCCGCGTGAAAAACTGGCCGGAGTGGGGGGCATGCTGCGAAGCATTGTCGAGGCGCAGCCGAACGTGCGGTTCGACAGGGCACATTTCAAGGAATTCGGCGACTCGGCTCTGGTCTATGAAGTCGTGTATTATGTCCGCAGCGCCGACTACAATATGTACATGGACATCCAGCAGACCATCAACCTTGAAATCGTCAACAGGTTTGCTTCGGAAGGAATTGAATTTGCGTATCCGACGAGGACACTGTTTGTTCAAACCCAAGGCGGGCCGAGAACCTGAGGAAGGAAAAGCTAAAGTCTACTGCGAGCCTGAGCCAGCTGCCGCGATCCGAAACGTGACCGTTGTGGGCTGAATATTCTCGACCGACAGAGCCTCGGGGCAAATGATGTTTGAGCGCGTAATAGTCTTTCGTACGACCCCTTGGTGGATATCGAAGAGCGGCACATCGACCCTGATGTTGCTGGCGTTCAGAAAGTAGAAGGACCTCCTGGGGGCGGAAAAAGTGACTTCAATCTCAGTTGGGTCGACCCTCTGGACAATAAACTCGGATGCAACGTTGTCGTACTTTACGGGCACGAGAAACGTCTTGAATTCCACCTTGGATTCATGGACGAAAAAGAACCAGAGAAGGACCGTGACCACACCGGCGATAGCTTTTTCTTTGTAATTTCGCTTAAAGAAATCTTTCCAGATGCTTGTCACATTTGTCGGGTCAATTTCCCGGTAAAAGTGTTGAAGAACGTCCCGAAGTTCCGACGTGTCTTTCAGCCTGCGGATGTCCCCGTTCCGCGCAACGGAGATCGTACCACGCTGCTCAGAGACGACAATGGACAAAGCATCCGTCAACTCCGTCAATCCTAAAGCTGCCGCGTGACGCGTTCCGAGTTTCCAAAGCTTCTCAGAATTCTTCGAAAGGGGCAGGTACGCAGAGAACATTGTCACAGTTTCACCGGAAATAATCACGGCGCCGTCATGGGATGGCGAACTTGAACTGAAAATGCTTGTGAGCAGCGGCTCACTCAACTCTCCGCCAAGGTCGATGCCGCCGGCAAGATGGCGGATCAACGGGTCTTTTCCACGAAGAACAAGCAGCGCACCGGCCTTGTTGGCGGCCAGCTCACTGACAGCGTTGACGATCGCGTCAATACCGGTTTGCGGGTTGCCTCGAACCTTCCTCCCGCGAAGACTCATGACGATGTTGTGGCTCGCTATTTGCTCCAGGAAGTGTTTGATCTCCTCCTGAAAAATGATGAGGACGGCGATGATAATGATGGCAAAAAATCCCTGGAAGATGGAAATAGTGAGTGAAAGGTCTAGCTGACGCGCGATGAGGTAGGCGCCGCCAATGATAAACATGCCGATAACGACAAAGGCGGCTTTTGTTCTTTTAAACCAAACGAGAATGGAGTAGATCACAACTGTCATGAAGAGAATATCAAGAAAGCCCGAAACACCGACGGATTCAATAATCTCGATAATGAAGTTCATAAGGAACCTGCGTTGTGATCTTTATGAGGTGTTTCCTCAGACAAAAAATGTCCGCTCAATCGTAAAGTATAACATTTTCTCTCGGAAGGTCAAGCGGAGAAGGAAACAACGGGGCGAAGCACAAAAAGCCCACGGGTCTTTAGTTTTTCTCTTGACAATCGACCACGTCGTGCTATATTGAAAAGGAGGGTCAAGTGCTTGAGAGACATTTGGGGGGCCGCAAAAGACCCTCACGATTCGTGTTGGCGAAGTTCAGTTAGACGGGGACCGCGTGAACGAATTCTACTTCAATACGAAGCTTGACCAAACGCTGCTTCTGGGGACAAAAGCTGCAGGCGTCCCGGAGTTGCTGGAAGGCATTAGAAATTCGCCCGAAGCATCAATCTACTACCACACTCACCGCTATCTTCAGCAACATCACTTTCTCTCGCCTGAACCCCCGAACGATTTCGCTTACTGGATCCAGGAAGTCTTGAATGAGCCGCACCTCGGCGAGATGATGTATAGTGTTGACCTTGTCCAATTCAACTCCCTTGGTGATCTTCGAAAGAAATTCATTGAGATTCTTGAACAACACATGAATACCGGGGAGAAACAACGAACAGCCCCCGAAGGCCAGGAGTTCCACTTCATGGCGTCGCGCACGTTTGTCCTGCATACACCGTACGTCGCCCGCGATTTAAAGCAATTTGCGGAGATCCTCCGCCGCGTGAGCATTAATTCGTTGTACTATCACATTTTTGATTCAAAGCTTCGACTCGAGAAGGGTGAAAACGACTTTTCCCGCTGGTTTCGTGACCTTGGAAAACCGGCTCTTGCGGATGAAGTCGTTCGCCTTGATCCTTATACGCATACCCTGGAGGGTTTGAGAGCGAGGATTCTGCAGTTCGTGCAACGATATGATAAAGATTGAAGACTACAGCCCCGTCGTGGGCCAGGCGACGATTGATGAGTTGTACCTGCTGGCAAAAAGCCTGGAAGGGAAACAAATCCAGAACATCAACTCCACGGCTGTTGGCGGGGGTGTGGCGGAAATTCTCACCCGAATGATTCCACTGCTCAATCAGCTCGGCGTTCAAGCCCGTTGGGACGTGATCAAAGGGGATGAAAAGTTCTTTGGAACGACAAAGAAGATGCATAACGGCCTGCACGGCGTGCCGGCGGAAATCAGCGATGACGAATATGAATGGTTTCTGGAGGTGAATCGGAAGAACGCCGAGGAGATTTCGTTCGGCGACATCGTGTATGTCCACGACCCGCAGCCGATCGCCCTTATTGAAAAGCGCGCGCAGTTGGGAAAAAACTGGGTCTGGAGATGTCACATCGATTTTTCAAAACCCGTCCAGTCGATATGGAAATTTCTCGCGCAATTCATCAAGCGGTATGATGCCGCAGTATTCTCAGCGCCCGCCTTTGCCCGCAAGCTTCCTATTCCACAGGTGCTCATCTCACCTTCGATCGACCCCCTGGCCGATAAGAACAAAGATCTGCCGAGCGAGGTTGTTGATTCCGTCTTCCAACGATTCGGCATCGACAGGTCGAGGCCGGTGGTGACGCAGATTTCTCGTTTTGATTACCTGAAAGATCCCGTGGGTGTTATCAAGGCGTTCAAGATCGCGAAAAAGCACGTTGACGCACAGCTTGTTCTTGCGGGCGGCGGTGCCACCGATGACCCCGAAGGCCCCGTCATTATGCAGCAGGTGAAGGAAGAAGCCGACAAGGACAAGGATATCTTTGTGCTTTTTTTGCCTCCCGCAAGCGACATTGAAATCAACGCTCTTCAACGAGGGTCTACCGTCCTCCTTCAAAAATCATTGAAAGAAGGGTTCGGACTGACAGTCTCCGAGGCCCTGTGGAAAGAGAGACCAACGATTGCAGGTGCCGTCGGAGGAATCCCGCTCCAGATCGCACATAAATATTCTGGAATTCTCACGCATTCCATCGACGGGACAGCGCACTGGATCAAACAGCTGATTCATGAACCTGAGTATGCGCGCAAGCTTGGTGTCAACGGCAAAGAACATATCAAAAACAATTTCCTGATTACGCGCCATATCAAGGACTATTTGCTGCTCTTCATTTCCCTTTTTCACAAAGAAGATGTTGTGTACCTGTAAAGATGAATGACGCCAAGAAGAAACGCCTAGTGATCGTCTCCAACCGTCTGCCCTTTACGGTAAAAGAGGAGAACGGGCAACTGAGTTTCAGCGAGAGTGCCGGCGGACTGGTCAGCGGGCTTTCGTCATTCCTGAAAACGGTCGGTACCGATGCATCGACGATTGGCGAGTATCTTTGGATTGGCTGGCCGGGAGGAACTGTCTCGGAGAAGAACAGAGACGAGTTGAAATCCATCGCGCGGTCAAAGTACTCTTCGTATCCAGTATTCCTGTCGGAAGATGAAATGGAACAGTTTTACTTGGGATTCTGCAACAAAACGATCTGGCCGTTGTTCCATTATTTTCCAACGTACACGGCATATCAGGTGGAAATGTGGCAACAGTACAAGAAGGTAAATCAGGTTTTTGCACAGGCACTTCTTGAAGTTGTTCAGCCGGACGACTTGATCTGGATCCACGATTATCATTTGTTGCTTTTGCCAAACATGATAAAAAATCGGGCACCGGGCGCGCTCATCGGCTTCTTTCTCCACATCCCCTTTCCTTCATACGAGATTTTCAGACTTCTGCCCGGCGAGTGGCGGCGGGATATCCTCGAGGGCCTGATGGGCTCGGATGTTCTTGGGTTTCACGCATACGACTACACGCAGCATTTCCTGCAATGCGTCGTGCGAATCCTCGGGCATGAGCACAATATGGGCCTCATTCTGACGGCCGATCGGGTCGTGAAAACCGACACGTTTCCGATGGGAATTGATGTTGAGCGCTTTGTTGTGGCGTTGGATGACAGCGCGACCCGGAAAGAAATCAAAGATCTCCGATCGTCCCTGCCGGGAGTAAAAACCATTCTCTCCGTCGACCGGCAGGATTACACGAAAGGGATCTTGAACCGCCTGGAAGCGTTCGACATTCTTCTTGAAACCCATCCCCAGTACAGAGAAAAACTTGTGCTGCTGATGATCGTCGTCCCTTCGCGGATCGGGGTCGACCAATACGACAAAACCAAGAAACAAATCGAAGAGCTTGTGGGAAAGATCAACGGAAAATTCGGGAGCATCACCTGGACACCCGTGGTGTACCAGTACAAGCAAGTCCCGTTTCCTTCGCTGGTTGCCCTCTACCACGTGAGCGACGTTGCACTTGTGACCCCGTTAAGAGACGGGATGAATCTCGTTGCGAAAGAATATGTCGCAACGCGCGTCGATAACACCGGTGTCCTTGTCCTCAGCGAAATGGCGGGAGCAGCAAAAGAGCTTGGGGAGGCCATCATTATTAATCCAAACAACCGGGAGGAGATCTCAGCCGCGCTCGCGGACGCTGTCGAAATGCCGGTCGATGAACAACAAAGGAGAAACCGCACCATGCGTGATCGCATCAAACGGTACAACGTGATCCGATGGGCAGACGATTTTCTGGCTCAGCTTCTTTCGATGCGCGAAGTGCAAAACAAGTTCTATGTCAAGCTTCTCTCAGAGTCGATGAGAATTTCGCTTGCGAAGGACTACAAGAAAAGCAAGCACCGGCTGATCTTCCTCGATTACGATGGGACGCTCGTCCCGTTCGTTCGGCGCCCCGAATTGGCGAAACCGTCAAGTGAGCTCTCTGCGCTGCTGAGAAAAATCTCAGAGGATTTGCACAACACTGTCGTGCTCATCAGCGGAAGGGATAAAACAACCCTCCATGATTGGTTTGGCGAAACGTCAATGACGCTCGTCGCCGAGCATGGAATCTGGATCCGCAAGCCCAAGGAAGAATGGAAGATGTTCAAGGAACAAAGTGCGGACTGGAAATCACACATCCTTCCGATACTGCAATCATACGGCGACCGTCTTCCCGGTTCCTCGGTCGAGGAAAAGGACTACTCGCTGGTTTGGCATTATCGCGGCGCGGACCCGGAGCAGTCTGGTATCCTGGCACGTGAACTGCTCGACCATTTGACGAACTTTACGGCAAACATTGACCTCCAGGTCCTGAGGGGAAACAAGATCATCG
>CAYNRS010000079.1:0-7033 GCA_964399565.1 uncultured Ignavibacteriaceae bacterium | reverse complement strand
GCGCCGGCGATCCGGCCACCATCGCGGCGGTCCGGCGCCTCATCTTCGAGAAGGACCAGGGCCGCGCACTACCCAGTTTTCGCCTGGCGCTGCTGACCGTGGAGGCGAGCGCCGCCTTTGCGCGCGGCGACATGCGCGCGGCTGCGGACCTGGCGAGCCAGTCTTGGCCGGGCATGTTCCTGGGCCGCACGGTCGCCACGGTAGTGCTGCTCGAGGCGGATGCGCGCGCCGCACTAGGAGAGCGCCATTCGGCCGACTCGCTGTATCGTGCCGTGCTGACCCGCGGCGCCTTCGTGGACGGAGAGCCGGAGACGCTGGCGGTGCTACAAGCCCTGACCCGGCGCTACCTCACGAGAGCAGCGCAGTAATGGTGCGCGCCGCGCGGCCCGCCAGCACAGACGGACGAAGCGGACCGCGCGCGCATCCCTTTCTGGCTCAGCTCTTCTGGCAGGCCAGGAGCTGCAAGTGAAGAACAGCGATAACACTCTTCACAATGTGCACGCACTGCCGAAGGTCAATCCGGGGTTTAACCAGGGACAACCTGTTCCGGGTACGATGAAAAAGAATTTTGCGAAACCCGAAGCCCCTTTCAAGGTAAAGTGCGAGGTCCATTCCTGGATGGGAGCGTACATCGGTGTGTTTAGTCATCCGTACTTTGGCGTCACTGGTGACGATGGCTCATTCACGATCAAAGGCTTGCCGGCAGGAGAATACACGGTTGAAGCGTGGCATGAGAAGTTTGGTACGCAAACGATGAAAGTGAAAGTGGATGCCGCAGGAAAGGCAACAGTGAACTTTACCTACAAGGCCGGATAAATCCATCTTGCAGCGCAGAATGAAAGGAGTATGAGTGGACCAGCACGTCGCCACAGCACATCTTGACGCCGGAGTTCATGGTCTTAACGAGGAACCGGGTTTTTTGAGAAAATACGTTTTCTCGATTGACCATAAGATGATCGGCCTTCAATACGGGATCACGGCGCTCCTGTTTCTTTTCTTCGGCTTCACGTTGATGATGTTGATGCGTTGGCAATTAGCGCATCCAAACCACCCAATGCCTGCAATGTTTTTCATAGTCCCGATTGCGGTCATTGGACTGATTATTATTGTTATCTCCAAGTTCAGACCTTCGCTGACGATGTTGGTCGGTGCTCTCTTCCTCGGTCTCGCAGCTCTCGTTTGGTATTTGACAACCGGGGAAGACAGAATGCCGGGTGGTATCATGTTGCCCGAGTTTTACAATCAGCTTGGCGCCATGCACGGGACCATTATGGTGTTCCTCGGGGTTGTGCCCCTGGCAGTCGGTGCCTTTGGCAATTACGTGGTTCCTCTTCAAATCGGGGCCCCTGACATGGCATTCCCGAAACTCAATGCAATAAGCTACTGGTCGTACTTTGTCGGGGGTGTCATTATGTTAGTCAGTTTCTTTGTCCCAGGTGGGGCCGCCAATTCAGGTTGGACGTCTTACGCACCTCTTGCAAATGTCGCCACAACCGGACAAACGTACTGGCTGATCGGCATGGTGTTTTTGATTACGTCATCGTTATTGGGTTCTGTGAACTTCATTGTCACGATCATTCAGCTGCGGGCAAGAGGAATGACCTTTATGCGGCTCCCGTTTTTTGTGTGGGCACAGTTTGTCACCTCGTTTCTCCTGCTGCTCGCGTTTCCGCCGCTGGAAGCAGCCGGGATTCTTCAACTGATGGACCGTCTGGCGGGGACGAGCTTTTTCCTTCCAAGCGGACTCGTGGTATCCGGCCAGCCGATGCAGGTAAGCGGCGGTGGCCATCCGATTCTGTGGCAGCATTTGTTCTGGTTTCTGGCTCACCCCGAAGTATATGTTTTGATTCTCCCCGCAATGGGGATCTTGGGTGAAGTTATCGCAAATAACACGAGGAAACCACTTTGGGGGTATAAGTCTCTCGTCTATGCCTTGATATTTCTTGGATTCATGTCCTTCATCGTGTGGGCACACCATATGTTTCTCACGGGCATGGGAACGGTGATCAGTGCGTTCTTCCAGACTACAACGATGATTATTTCGATTCCGTCGGTGATCATTTTGACCGCACTTATTCTTTCACTGTGGGGTGGCTCGATTCGGTTCACAACACCGATGCTTTTTGCGCTCGCTTTCTTGCCGATGTTTGGAATCGGAGGGTTGACAGGGCTGCCTCTCGGGCTTGCGCCCACCGACATTCATCTTCACGATACGTACTACGTTATCGGACATTTCCATTACGTTGTTGCCCCCGGAACGCTTTTTGCCTTGTTTGCCGGTATCTACCATTGGTACCCGAAGGTCACGGGTAGAAAACTGAGTGACGGGATGGGGAAGATTCACTTCTGGGGCTCCTTTATTTCGATCAACTTCGTGTTCATGCCGATGTTTATTCAGGGCTTCGCCGGTGTTTCCAGACGACTCTCCGACGGCGCGCAGCAGTATGCACATGCACAGAGCGTTTTGCCGCTGAATGAAGTTATGTCTGTTGCGGCTTGGGTGTTGGGAGCCTTCCAGCTTATTTTCATTTTTAATTTCTTCTGGAGCTTAAAGCGCGGTGAATCTGTCAATGATAACCCCTGGCAAGCAACGACGCTTGAATGGTCCGCTGCGCCAACGCCTCCGCCGCATGGGAACTTTTTGAAGATTCCGGAAGTGTATCGGGGTCCTTATGAATACAGCGTTCCCGGTAAATCCAGAGACTACACGCCTCAAAACGAAGCAGACTAAGGGACTAAGGCACTACATGCAAATACCATATACTGTTGAACTGCGGTCAGATACGGGGTTGTTTAATGCAAAGTTGGGAGTGTGGCTCTTCCTCGCTTCCGAAGTGATGCTCTTTGGCGCTCTCTTTTCGTCCTATGTTTTGTTGAGGGTGGGTGCCGACCACTGGCCGCACGGTTGGGAAGAACTCAACATCCCGTTGGCTACGCTCAACACCGTCGTGCTGATTTCCTCAAGCGTGACGATGGTGATGTCCTGGGCTTCATTGAAGATGGGCAGCTTCAAGAAATACAAAATGTACATGGGACTTACGATCCTGTGTGCACTGATATTTTTGGTTGTCAAAGGGTTCGAATATGGTCATAAATTTGAAATCGGACACTATCCGAGCCACGACACGTTTCTGGCAATTTACTTCACACTCACTGGTCTTCATGGCCTGCACGTCATAGGTGGGATTGTTCTTAACTCGTACCTTTGGGGCCCGGGAAGCAGAATGTGGAATAGTCAGCCAGAACGTTTCACCAATCGAGTGGAAGTGGCAGGACTCTACTGGCACTTTGTGGACCTTGTTTGGATTTTCTTATTTCCCGTTCTCTACTTACTGTAAGGAGAATTAAATGTCTGAAACGCACGCAGAAGATATCAAGAAGCATGTAAGAACCTATATCATGGTGTTTGTGGCGCTATTGGCACTCACCATTGTCACGGTTACCGTATCTACACTCCACCTTTCCACCTTTGCTGCCGTTACAGTGGCTCTTATCATTGCTGCGATAAAAGGATCGCTGGTGGCCAGTTATTTCATGCATCTGATATCTGAAAAGAAACTCATCTACGCTGTCCTGGTTTTGACGGTTGTGTTTTTCGTCGGACTGATGTTTTTGCCAGTCAGTGCTTTTAGTGATAAGATAACGATGCCATAGTGTCGCTCAAATTCTTTCATATTTTTTTTATTTCAGCCGCTTCGCTCTGCGCTTTTGGATTCAGCCTCTGGTTGTTCCTCGTCAATGGAGCTGGTCAACCCGATCTAAACGTGCTCGCAGGAATTGTGTCTGCCCTGTCAGGTGTGGGGCTTATTGCTTACGGTGTGCGGTTTTTGAGGAAATTTAAACACATGAGCTTCATGTAAGAGAATAACAGGGAAGAATGAGACGGCTCAGAATACTTTCCAGTCTTATCGTGACATTGTTGTTGCTCACACATTTCGCCATAAGCTGTCCTGTATGCTTCGGTGCTGCCGAGGCAAGCAAGACAAACGAAAGCGTTAACATGGCAGTGATGGTTCTCCTTGGGATTACCGGAGGCTTGCTTTCACTCTTTGGCGTTTTTTTCGGATACCTCAGAAAAAGAATGAAAATTACTCATGAGGGGACGTTCGATTATCCAAATTTGAACTAGAAGGAGACCTCGCATCCATGTTTGACTTCCTCAGCTTTCCTGTTGTTGCATCAGCACACGGTCCGGAAATTGACGGCATGACGACCGTGATGCACTGGGCAATGTTTACGCTATTTGTTGGTTGGGGAACGCTTTTTGTTTTTATTCTGATGCGTTTCAGACGCTCAAAGAACCCGAAGGCAGATTATTTGGGCCTGAGAAGCCATGCGTCGAATTATGTCGAAGGAGCAGTTGCTGTCTTTGAGGTCATTGTGCTTGTTGGGCTAGCGTTTCCGTTGTGGGCCAAGAGGGTAAACGCATTCCCGTCTGAAAAAGAAGCTACCCTTGTCCGCGTCGTGGGGGAGCAGTTTAACTGGAACGTCCATTACCCCGGTGCGGATGGTGTTTTCGGCCGCACCGAAATATCTCTGGTAACGGCGGAGAATCCCCTTGGGCTCGACCGATCCGATCCAAATGCAAAAGATGATATTACAACAATTAACCAGCTCCATTTGCCCGTCAACAGACCGGTTATCGTGAGACTGTCGAGCAAGGATGTCATTCATAGTTTTAGTTTGCCATTTTTCCGCGTCAAACAAGATGCTATCCCCGGCGATGTGTTTCCTGTTTGGTTTGTTCCCACAAAGACGACGACGGAAATCAGAGAAATGTTGAAGTACACATACAAAATGGGCAAAACAGTTGAGCTCGATTACAAAACGAGTGATCTACTTGATTATTTAGACTATGTCACCCTCAACGATATTATCAATCAGAAGGACGGTTCCGTCGTCATTGCCAAAGGAACCCGGGTGCTTCCGTATGTCAAGGAACAGCTCAGTCAGGCGGTGACAGAAAGTGGTGCAGAATTTAATAGCATGAAGCTTATTGAGGTTCCCCTTGCGATGACGTTAGAAAAAGTCGCCGGACAAGCCTACAGTGCCAAGGACGGATCGGTGCTTGTTAACAAGGGAGACATGTTGACTGATGCGATTGTTCCGGCTCTTCACGAAAACGGTATTACAGAGGTTGTTGTCCAGCTTGCGTCCCCCACTGAGATCGCATGTGCGCAGCTTTGCGGGTTGGGGCATTATCGAATGCGCGGGACGATGATTGTAGAGACACAAGAAGAATACGATGCATGGCTGAAGACTGAAGCTTCTTATTTGCAGCCGTGAAAGAATCCCGCTGAACTATTATGATGATGCCTTCCTCACGATGGAAGGCATCACTATTTTGGACCTTACGGATGTATAACAAGAACCTCCATCGATACACGATTTTTACCGCGTGTTGCACTTTTTTTCTGCTTATCGCCGGCGGGATGGTCACCAGCACCGGGTCCGGGTTGGCAGTTCCGGATTGGCCCCTGTCATATGGAAAGCTCATGCCGCCCATGGTTGGCGGAATCTTCTATGAGCACGGCCACCGTATGATTGCGTCATTTGTCGGACTCTTGACGGTTGTTCTTGCCTTTTGGTATCTCCGGGTTGAGAAAAGAGGATGGGTCCGGAAGCTTGCGGTTTTCGCGCTGGCCGCAGTCATTATCCAGGGACTACTTGGTGGGCTCACTGTGAAAATGTTGCTTCCTCCCGAAGTTTCTGCAACGCATGCAACGTTGGCTCAGTTATTCTTTTGCACTGTTTCGTCTCTCGCATTGTTTACATCGCGTTGGTGGGAAAAACAAAAGGAATTGGATGCCGGCGGCAAGGAAAAGGCGCCAGGATTAGGCTTCTTTCTTGCCAGTTTCATTGTGGTTGTAGTTCAATTGGTGCTGGGCGCCGTTATGAGGCATACGCAATCGGGGTTGGCGGTCCCGGATTTTCCGCTTGCCTATGGCCAATTGATCCCCTCTCTGACGCCTGAAAAGCTTGCCGAATATAATGATCTTCTGATTAGGACTGACATTCGTCTACACGCAGACGGTCCAATTACTGCGGGCCAGATATCGATCCATGTTCTTCACCGATACTGGGCCGTTGTTGTGGCGAGCTTTCTTATAATCAGCTCTATGAAGTTGTGGCGATTGGGGCGCATCAGTCCAGTCTATAAAGTCCTCGGTTTGCTTGTCCTCGTAATCCTCGTTACCCAAGCGACATTGGGAGCATATGTTGTTTTGACCCGGAAATCCGAGCTCATTGCTACTGCACATCAATCCCTGGGAGCATTCCTTCTTATGCTGACGGTAATCAGTGCCCTGTGTGTTGCGAGGATCAGACGATTTCAACTTCTAGGCTGGGGAAACTCTGAGACTCAAAGAATGGCTCTTTTGTCACAAGAGCAGATCTTATAATTATCTTTAATCAGAAGTGTTAATTCTCTATCATATACGCAGTTATATAGATCTAATGAAACCCGAACTCACTGGGCTTTCCGTTCTGACTTCCCTATGTTCCTTCTATCTAGGTTCTTTAGGCGGACTCGACATCGTGGGGGCATCGTGGATTGTCGCTGGAACATTGCTTGTGGGTGGAGGAGCGGGAGCACTGAATGAGTATTTCGAGCGCCGATACGATTCCTTAATGAAAAGGACTGAACGGAGACCAATCCCATCCGGCCGGATCCAACCCCTTCGGGCTCTGATCTTTGGCAATATTTTGGCGATTTTGGGTCTGGTCCTTTTGGCGTTTTTCAATAACCTCCTCGCAGCCTTCTTTGCGGCGCTTACACTCGTAACCTACATCGTTTTGTACACTCCCTTGAAGCGGGTGGTCTGGTGGAATACCTTGGTAGGGGCAATTCCAGGAGCCTTGCCAACGTTCATCGGTTGGGCGGCAGCAAGAAACGACCTCAGTATCGAGGCATGGGTACTTTTCGGAGTTTTATTTGTGTGGCAGATTCCACATTTCCTGTCTCTTGCCTGGATGTACAAGAAAGACTACTCCCGTGCAGGGTTCAGGATGCTTCCGGTGATCGATGAATGGG
>CAYNRS010000078.1:0-7040 GCA_964399565.1 uncultured Ignavibacteriaceae bacterium | reverse complement strand
GTTGATGCTGCAGAAGTTGATTACAAATCAAAATCTCAGATTATCGACGCCAGTCAGTCGGTCTCATCAAACATTTCAGAGGGTTATTCTCGCAGGTCAATAAAAGAGTACATGCAATCTCTTTATATATCGTTGGGTTCTTTGTCAGAAACCATGACGCGGTGCGTTGGCTTCCTTGTAACTAAGAGAATCACGCAGGAGCAATTTCACAAGATCGATGTCCTTCATTACGAAGTTGAGAACAAGCTTCTCCGGCTTGTACAAAGTTTACAGAAGAAAATGGATGAAGGCACTTGGACCGATCGAATTTTTGAAGAGATCGCAGACTATAATCCCTAGCCACATTAATCCAATCATCCGACAATCCCTCAATCCATACATCAGTTATGCGTAAGCTTCGAATCGGCATCGTCTTCGGCGGCCGCTCGGCGGAACACGAAGTCTCGCTCGTCTCTGCCGCATCGGTGATCAACGCGCTCGATAAGGAAAAATATGAGATCGTCCCCATCGGCATCAGCCCGGAGGGACGATGGTTGAGTTCTGACAATGCGCTCAAGTTGCTCAAAGAAAAAACCAGCATCGATAACCTTCCCGAGCATGTGATCCTCCCGGACCCACGCAAGAAGGGATTGGTACCCCTGAATTCCTCCGGCGAGAACAAATCCGTTGATGTCCTTTTTCCTGTTCTTCACGGATCGTTCGGCGAAGACGGGACTGTGCAAGGACTCTTCGAACTCGCCGACATTCCTTACGTGGGCGCGGGGGTGCTCGGTTCAGCGATCGGCATGGATAAGGTTGTGCAAAAGGAATTGCTGCGGCAGGCAAGAATTCCGGTGACACCGAGTATTTGGTTTCTTCTGCATGAGTTCGGAAAAAATCAGAAAAGACTCGTCTTCCTCGCAGAAAAGAGCCTTCGCTATCCCATGTTTGTCAAGCCGGCGAATCTGGGGTCGAGTATCGGCATTTCGAAAGCACACAATCGTAAAGAGCTGGTCTCCGCAATTCAACTTGCGGCCGAGTACGACCGGAAAATACTGGTGGAAAAAGCGATTGAGAATTCCCGGGAAATCGAATGTAGTGTACTCGGGAATGATGATCCTGTCGCGTCGGTGCCGGGAGAGATCATTCCTTCGAATGAGTTTTACGACTACGACGCAAAGTATGTCGATGGAAAATCCACGGCCGTTATTCCGGCAAAGCTAAAGAAGGCGACGGCAAAGAAAGTGCAACAAATCTCAGTCGAGAGCTTCAAGGTCCTTGATTGTGCCGGAATGGCCCGCGCCGATTTTCTAGTAACGAGAAAAACCAACAAGATTTACCTGAACGAGATTAATACCATTCCGGGATTCACCTCGATCAGCATGTACCCCAAGTTGTGGGAAGCATCAGGAATTCCTTATGCCAAGCTGCTTGACCGGCTTATCGAGTTGGCCATTGAACGTCACGAAGCAAAGAAGATCCTGAAGACAACATTCAGTCCGAAAACCAATTGGTATAAGTAATCATGGCGCAGGCGCGAGGTCCCCTCGCCACCGAGACAGATTGCAAAACGCCTCATTTAATCGTACCTTTCTTTGTGGAATTCTACCGCAAGATTCAGAATCGTGCCCCACTGAAGAGCATCACCCGCAAGGTCCTCAAGAACAAACTCCGCACCCTCATACTGATCGTCGGGACATTTCTTTTCGCTTTCGCCCTCTTTGGAAATCATGGAATCCTCACGCGCATCCGACTTGAGCGACAACGGACCGAGATGATGGAAAAAGTCAGACAAGCCGAAGAAGACACCAGGAAGCTTCAACTGCAAATCAAGGCTCTTGAAGGCGACAAGAAAACCATCGAGAAAATCGCCCGGGAAAAATACGGCATGGTCCGCGAAGGGGAAACAGTATACCGCGTGAAGAAGGACTGATGATGAATCCAGTTTTTACCTAATAGATTCACGTTCAGGTTTCAAGTTCATGAACCTGAAACCTGAACCTCACCTGCCAATTCCCCCGAAAGGCTCATGAGATACCTTTCCCTTGTTTTCCTTCTTCCCTACATCACCGACCTGACGCCGTTGGATTCCTCTTACACCGATTACTCGTTTGGTGTTGGACGAGGCGAGTACACTTCATTGGACTGCGGCGGGAATCCCTCTTCCACTCGTTTTTTTGATGCCGGCGTTTTCGCCACACACAAGTTCGAAGCACCGTTTCGGGCGGGCGTGGCAGCCACAATCATTCGCACACACGAAGACAGATTCGGCATAGTCCCATGGCCTGACCTTGCGTTGGACTTTCCATATTTCTCGGTTGGCACAACCGGACTTCGAGTAGGCCATCTTGAAGAAATCTATGCCGATTTTGGCATGGGCGACAAAGCCCCTATGTTTTCCGGGCCGGGGTTCTTTCGGTTTGGGATCGGGGGCATGATGAGCGGTTCGAATACACGCTATTGGGTCGGGATCAGCTCGTTCCCGTATCGCAAGTCAGGCCTGGCTTTGTATTTGGATTTTCCTGTTGCAGAAAACAACTTCTTGTTCTTTAGCGGTCGGTACGGAGATGCAAACCGCTTGCCGGAATCCGGGATTTCTCTTGGCCTGAGATTCAGAACGGGTCTCGAAAAGAAGGAGTAATTTTTGTTCTGTTTGGAGTTTTGACGTAAAAAGCCGTAGCTTTCCCTCGTTTTTCATCCCACCATTAACCTACGAACATGTCAGATTTGTTTGTCAACGAGCCGTCGTCAAAAAAGCGTTCGACACTTCCTTATACGCCGCTTGCGGAACGAGTCCGTCCTCAAACCTTGAGTGATTTTCACGGCCAGGGACATCTTTTAGACGAAGGAAAGCCATTGCGGCAGATGATCGAAAGTGGAAAGCTCGTTTCGATGATCCTTTGGGGTTCTCCCGGCTCTGGAAAAACAACTCTGGCCCGATTAATTGCCAACTATGTGAAGGCTGAATATGTTCAGCTCAACGCTGTTTCTTCAGGAGTGAAGGAAGTTCGAGACGTCATTGCCAGGGCCGAGAAAAATCGAAGGCATTTGAGTAAGCAGACGATTCTCTTTATCGATGAAATCCATCGGTTTAATAAAGTTCAGCAGGACGCCCTCTTGCACAGCGTCGAAGAAGGCGTGATAACATTAATCGGGGCGACAACGGAGAACCCCTCATTCGAAGTCATTTCACCGCTTCTTTCACGTTGCCAGGTGTATATCCTCGACTCCCTTGGTAAGAATGAACTTGACGCCATTCTGGATCATGCGATCACACAGGATGACGAGCTCAAAAAACACAAGGTAGAAATTGAGGATAGAAATTTTCTCATGCTGATGTCGGGCGGGGATGCGCGAAAACTGCTGAACGGCCTGGAAACTTCTGCAAAACTTACCAAGCCGGCGCCAGACAAATCGTTGAAAATCACAAAGCAAACAATTGAAGAAGCGTTTCAACGCAAGTATACTCTTTACGACAAGACGGGCGAGCAACATTATGATACAATTTCCGCATTCATCAAAAGTTTGCGCGGCAGCGATCCGGACGCTGCTATTTACTGGATGGCGCGCATGCTGGACGGCGGCGAAGACATCAAATTTATAGCCCGTCGCATGGTCATCCTTGCTTCAGAAGACATTGGCAATGCAGATCCTTTTGGACTTGTCCTTGCAACATCATGTTTCACTGCTGTGGACTACGTGGGGATGCCGGAGGCGCAGCTGATTCTTTCGCAAACAGCAGCCTATCTTGCCTCTGCCCCCAAAAGCAATTCGGCAACCACCGCTATTGGCCAGGCGATGGAAGACGTACGGAAAATGCCCAATCTCCCTGTTCCGCTACACATCAGGAACGCGCCGACAAAGCTTCTCAAAGAACTCGGCTATGGAGCAGAATACAAATATGCCCATGACTACGAGGGACATTTTGTTGAAGAACAGTATTTGCCGGACAACCTCAAAGACAAGATTTACTACAACCCCACCGAGATGGGAAAAGAGAAAGAGATTAAGGAAAGACTCGGTAAAATCTGGAAAAAAAAGCGGTCATGAAATGGAACACTGATTTCCACAGAAACAATGGATAGTCACTGGATGACTTAGTCAGTCTAAACCATTTTTTTCAGCGTGATCAGTGTTCTATGCTTTTTGCTTAACCAAGAAGGACAAATGATGGAATCATCAAAACGCGTCGCATTAGTTGCACATGACAACCGAAAGAAAGACCTTGTCGAATGGGTGGAATGGAATTGGAAGGTCCTCCTGAGCCACACATTGATTTGCACCGGCACGACAGGAAAGCTCGTCGAGGATGCAATCTCCAAAAAGCTTGAAAAAGGCCAAACGTTGAAGCATCCTGTCATTAAGCTCAAATCTGGTCCTTTCGGCGGCGACCAGCAACTTGGCGCAATGATTGCAGAGGAAAAAATCGATGTACTGATTTTTTTCTGGGACCCAATGCAACCTCATCCGCACGACGTGGATGTCAAAGCGCTGCTTAGAATTTCAGTTCTCTATAACATCCCAACCGCCTGCAACAGGTCGACAGCGGATTTTATGGTATCCTCTCACTTAATGAGCGAGCGTTACACGCAAAAACTGACAGATTATTCACAGTATATAGAACGGTCGCTGCCGACGTAACAAATAAATGAGATCATGGCCCAAAACCGTTGAAACGGTTTCCGTTTCCCCCTTTTCGTTGTTCACCCACGTCTTCCGCCTATGCTTCGCTCCGGCGGACAGGTAAGTCGTGGGCCAACCCAAGTCAAAGATCGGATTCGTTTCAACGACTTCTCCCTTCAATGTCAGAAATATCGCGCTCGAGGAACACTCGAATCGCATCGACAATTCCGCATCCTCTTAAAGTCAGGACAACACTTAAATGAAATCAACGTGTTTGCTTCTTATTTCTCTTGTGCCATCTTTTCTGCTCACACAGCATTTGCCCACCGGATCCTATCGAACCAATCGCGAACGAACGTACGACGTCATCCATTATAAGATGAATATCGGCATTGACTGGAAAACCAAAACGATTTCTGGAGAGTCGACAATCCGATTTCGTCCACTGGGAACGGCATCAACTATCTCTCTCGATGGCTATTGGTTGAAAGTCAGCAGCGTTCGCGAATATCCCTCAGGGAAAGAGCTGAAGTTTTCCACGTCCGAATCCACTGTGGACATTACCATAGGTCGAACAATGCAATTCACGGACACGTCGACGATCTCTGTGAAATACACAGCTCAACCCAACGCGGGTTTGTATTTCATCGACCCTCCGGCCGGAACCACCTGGAAACCCATGATCTTCACCTACGGCGAAGGCGGAATTCACGCGAACTGGCTACCGATTTATAGCGAGCCTAATGACAAGTTTTCCACGGAGATGCTCGTGACAGTAGCGAAGCCCTTCACAGCCATCTCGAACGGAAAACTCCTCGAAACCAAAGAAAACACCGACGGAACCCGGACATTCCACTGGTTCCAACAATTGCCACATTCGAATTACCTTATCGCCTTGTTTGCCGGAGAATACAGTGCTGTAGCCCTCCGTCCTGCTTTTGGCTCCATCCCACTCAACGCCTGGATGATGGCGGGAACGGAAGAAGACGGAAAGCTCACATTCGAATCAACTCCTGATATGGTCGAGTTCTTTTCCAAACGATTTGACTATCGTTACCCCTGGGACAAGTACGACCAGATTTCGGCATACGATTACGCCATTGGCGCGATGGAAAATACAGGCATTACGGGGCACAATGATCGCGTTCCACGGGGCAAGAATCAGTCTGACGGAATGAACCCTGACTTCACTTATTTTGCCACAAACTGGACCGCAGAATCCGTCACAGCGCACGAACTTGCTCACCACTGGTTTGGCGATAACCTCACGTGCAAGAGTCTGAGTTACATTTGGCTCAATGAGAGTTTTGCTTCCTACTGCATGATGCTTTGGGAGGAAAACCGCTACGGCAGAGAGTATTTGCAGAGTCAAACGTGGATAGCGCTTCAAACGTATCTGAACTACGTTCGGACATCACACATCATCCGACCGCTTGAATATCATCATTTTGATTCTCGCGAGCAGATCTATAATAATGAAACAACATACATCAAAGTAGCAGTGATTTTGCACATGCTCCGGTGGGTTATGGGAGACGAAGATTACTTCAAGGCACTTGGGTATTATCTGAAAAAGCATGAATTCACAAACGTCGAAAGCTCAGACCTTCGTGTCGCCATCGAAGAAGCTACAGGACAGAATCTGCAATGGTTCTTCGACCAGTGGATCCACGGCGGCGGACATCCGACGTTTGAAGTGAGTTCTACGTATTTAGCAGACCGCAAAAAGATTGCGCTCTCCATCAATCAGGTTCAACCGCTTGTGCAAGGGCAAGGAGTTTTTGAGTTGCCGGTAGAAATTCGCATCGACATCAAAGGTAAAACAACGAAAAAGGAGATCTGGGTTCAGCGCGAGAGCGATTATTTCCTTATCGATGTGGAAGGCAAGCCGGATATGGTGAGCTTTGATGGCCGTGGGGCACTTGTGTGTGAGCTCGTGTTTCCAAAAGATGTCGATGAGCTCGTGTACCAGCTGCAGAATGACGAGCTCCCCGGCAGACTGTGGGCTCTCCGGCAACTGACGACGTTGTATGCATCGAATCCCAGGACGCTCACAGCCATTCAATCCGTTCTGAACGGGGAGGCTTTCTGGTTCCTGAAAGCTGAGGCTGTTTTTCAGCTGCAGAACATCCATTTGCCGTCGGCAGAGAAGATCATCCAGGGTCAGACGACATCCAAAGAGGATCACATTCGCAAAGCAGCCGTGATTGCGCTCAGCACGTTCTTTACTGAAGAGTCCAGGAAGACGCTTCGCACGGTCATGGAATCTGACAGGAACGATGAGATTGCTGGAACTGCCCTCGTCTCCTTATCTAAAATCGACAAGTCCATTGCCGTCGACGAATTGCTGAAATTTTTACGGCGGAAAACATGGTATGATGTCAATCGAATCGCAGTCCTCACAGCCATACAGAATTTAGGAGACGAAAAGTTTTTGC
>CAYNRS010000077.1:0-7191 GCA_964399565.1 uncultured Ignavibacteriaceae bacterium | reverse complement strand
ATAGCGAAGGTCCTCGGTGTCTCCCGGCCAGCCGAGAGTGGAAATTGGCCAAAGCCACGAAGAAAACCAGGTGTCCAGAACATCTTCATCCTGACGGTATTCCGTGGAGCCGCATTTCGGACATGGGGTCTTCGGTCTCTCGACTGAGGCGTCGAAGAAATCACACTTCGTGCAATAAAAAACCGGAATGCGGTGTCCCCACCAGATTTGACGCGAGATACACCAGTCCCGGATGTTCGTCATCCAGTGTTCAAACACTTTTTCCCAGCGTTCCGGATGGAACCTCACTTTTCCCTGGTGAACAACTCTCAGTGCAGGAGCCGCGAGCGGTTTCATACGAACGAACCATTGGTCGGAGAGATAAGGCTCTACGATGGTCTCACACCGGTAGCATTTCCCGATATTGAAGCTGTACGCATCCACCTTGGCAAGGCTCCCTAGCGCTTCCAGGTCCTTTACAAGCTGCTTTCTACATTCGAACCGGTCCATGCCCTCATACTGTTTTGGCACTGATTCATTCATCCTCCCTTTTTCATCAAGAATGTTGATCTGTTGCAGGTTGTGCCGCTGGCCCAGCAGAAAATCGTTTGCATCGTGTGCCGGGGTTACTTTCATCATACCTGTTGCAAACGTGGAGTCGATATAATCGTCAGCAATGATTGGCAGCTTTCGGCCGACGATGGGAAGGATCGCCGTCTTCCCGACAAGATGCTTGTACCGTTCGTCCTTGGGGTGAACGCAGACGGCTGAGTCGCCAAGAATCGTTTCTGGCCTCGTCGTGGCGACCACTGCAAACTCGTTCGTACCTTCAATCGGATACTTTATGTAATAGAGATGCCCGTTGATGGAAGATGAATCGACCTCGTCGTCGCTCAGTGCTGTCTGGTGAAACGGGCACCAGTTGACGATATATTTTCCCCGATAGATCAGCCCCTTCTTATAAAGGCGCACGAACACTTCATTGACAGCGCGGGAGAGACCTTCGTCCATCGTAAAACGCTCTCGTTCCCAATCGCATGAAGCGCCAAGCTTGCGAAGCTGCTTGATAATGGTCCTGCCGTACTCCTCTCTCCATTGCCACACACGCTCGATGAACTTGTCACGGCCCAGGTTGTGACGATTTGTGCCTTCTTTTGCGAGGGCTTTTTCAACGGCATTTTGAGTTGCAATGCCTGCGTGATCCGTCCCTGGAATCCAGCAAGCTTCAAATCCTTTCATTCGTTTCCAGCGAACGAAGATGTCCTGGATTGTATTATTGAGCACATGTCCCATCGTCAGAATTCCAGTGATATTCGGCGGGGGGATGACGACGGTGTACGGTTTTTTCTTCTTATTGACGGCAGCGTGGAAAAGGCCGTTCGATTCCCAGAATTGATACCATTTGTCCTCGACGTCTTTTGGGTTATATGCTTTTGTCAATTCAATCATGGATTTTCGGGATCTGAATCTCATTCCCTCTCAGACGAATTTTTGGAACAAGTGTGGTGGGCCGTCATGCGGGACAATGAGGTGAATTCAAACAAAAGGGTAGCACGAAGGCTACCCCGTTGAATTAACGAAAAATCCGAGAGGAAATCAACGTTCAGCGCAGCTGCGCCCGAACATGGTAGTTTCGAGCCGATCTGTTACCAGTCTTATCAAAGATTTTAATCGACAGGCGATGGGCTCCTTGAGAGAGTTCTAGCGGCTCGTTAAACTCAACGACGCGCCTGTATGGATCGTACGCGGCGATCACCAACTCGTCATCAAGTTCGATGCGCGTTCGATTGTAGTCCACTCCCGAACCATGATCCGAGAGTGAAAAAGAAAATGACAGTCGCCCGTTTCTATATCGCGATGAGAAACCGGAAATGGAAGGAGCTAAGGTGTCGTGGAAGAGCGCGATGTCTGCAAGCTGCCGAGCCAAACGGCCGGAGAGTATTTGCTGATCATCCATATCAGCTTGAGCAAGGAGATCCCAGCCACTTTCTTCGGAGGCGAAAAGCGCGGGCGGGTCGACCAATTCCCTCAGCCGGTATTGAATCTCAACGCCTTTGTTTAACACAAGACCCTGAGGATGCAATGAATAGCCATCCTTCGATGCTTCAACACGTATGAATGTCGGATGGTACACGGCATCCTGAGGGAAATGAAGAGTGACGTCTTCGTTCGCAGAAATGATCTTGTCTTCTTCCGGTGTAACAGGATAAATCGGTATTTCGAGCGTCTCGTTTGCCAACCCGCCAGCAGTAATAGCAGACACTTCGATATGCAGACGGTTATCCTGCACAAGAGAGAAGGGGATCGTTGCAACATAGTCTCTTAGCCCCTTCGCTATCGTCAGGCACTCTGTAAAATCGGCTTCGTGAGAAACGGTGACACGTGGCTCTTCGAGAAAGACCGAAGGCGACGTAATCGTCAGGTACAAATAGTCATGGAGGAATTCTTTCTTGAACTTTATCGAACCTTTGCCGTTGACTGCTTTTGAAGATGCGACGATGAATCGTGGCGCCGAGATTGTGCCGAATTGGTTTTCCAGTTCGATCCGTAGACTGTTTCCCCGAGACACATGAACTGGAAGAGGATAGCCACTCTCGGTCGATGTCAGCGAGGCAAGAGGAATTGTTCGGACTCTCCATTGATTGCCTATGAAGCGGCCAATCCGCACGGATTGAGTGGTAGAGGCATCTTGTTGCTGAAGGTAAATCGAGTCGTTGTCAACCTTGATTTGAAAGTCTGGACGTCGACTGAAAATAATAGTTCCCTTCATTTCGGAAGAATGCCCGCGATCATCGTATGCAACTACACGAATAGCATGCGGCCCCTCGGAGAACATCGACGTCTCGAGCACACCTGAACCTTCAGGAAGTCTTTCGTACAGCGGCAATCGGTTCCCCGGTTCGATGTGGAGTTTCTGAAATCGCCCTTTGCGTTGAAGGAAAAGACTCCAATCATAATAGAGGGCAACTTGCTTCGAATCGCCGCTGGGAAATCGGTCAAGCCTCGCCCTGTACCGCAGCAGCGTGTCGACAAATAATTCAAGAGTTCGAATCGTGTTCCTGTGGTAAGGGTGGTTTGCCCTGTCAAACGCTTTCACACTTATGCCCACAGACCCTGTAAGATGGACGGGCGTGTTCAGACGGTAATCGGTGGAAGAATGTCTCTTGACACGGGAAATCCAGGGTTTAAGATCTCCCTGAACGACGGAAGAGTGGGCAAGAGGTGTGAAAGCAATCTCCTGGAACACGGGCGGTGTCGTGTCCTCCACCAGTTCGCCATACAACGGCACGAGGAAGGGATTCACAGGATTCAACCGTTCATCTCGAATCTCGAAATGCAGGTGGGGCGACCCGATACCGGTATTTCCCGTGAAAGCGATGACATCGCCTTTGCGAACAGGAATTTCATTCGGTGATAGGTCGATGTCGACTGAATAGCGTTCGTTTTCGTACTGTGCCTTCCGCGCAAGTCGCTCAATTGCATCCCCGAAACTGCTGAGATGTGCGTAAAGAGAGTGATACCCGTCGGCGTGGCGGAGAAGGAGCATTTTTCCGTAACCGTATGGCGAAATGCTGATCCAGGCAACATACCCGTCTCTTGACGCGAACACCTTGTAACCTGTCCGATTCCACGTTGAAATGTCGATCCCAGCGTGGAAATGAGTTGTGCGAAACTCCGCAAACCCGGAAGTCAACACTGTGCTTGCTTCGGTCGGCCAGGCATAATCCTCGATGTCGGTACGAAGTTCTTCGAACGGGGAGTAAATGTCGTCAAGAGAGGGGGTTCGAGAGTCGGGGAGTATTGGGGAAAAGAAAGAATGCAGGAGAAACCAGGTAAACGAGGCAAACGCCACCAAAAGTCGGATTATCATCACACCTCATCAAGAGTGAACGATCGGAACAGAAGAACTGTTAGTTCCGGTCCTGAAATAAACAAAAATTGTCAGACGAAATCAATCGTAGAAAGCGAATGCGAAACATCCAGTAGTGTCCTCATGAAATAAGACTGTCAAAAAGATGAGTTGTCCTTGGAGAACCCTCGCCGTCAACATTCCCACTCCTGATATTGCGTAAACTGGACGTAGGAGAGAGGGAGGGTGAGGTCAAAAAAATATTTGCATGCCAAGGCAGAGAGTTTTGTTAAAAACAAAAGAATGACCTCATCCTGCCCTTCCCTAAGAGGGGAAGGGAATGGAGCACGTTGTCGAGGGGGAGGTAAGAATTGCCATCAACGTGAGGTGCGACTGCCCCGCCCCGCACGGTTGAAGATGTGACCGGCCAGTCTCCACACTTTTTCGGAAGCTAGAGAGCGAACGGATCCGATTTGAAGTTTCGGTGCGGGTTTCTAAGCGGACTGCTGAACGAGGGGAAGCGGTTGCGGCTCTTTTTGCGCAAGATGGATCTCGATCAGTTCTCGAGCAAGTTCGAGATACGCCAACGTGCCTCTGGAGGTGGCATTAAACAGGACAGAAGGTTTGCCGTAGAACGAGGATTCTGTAAGATGAGTGTTTTTCGGAATGACCGTCTTCAACAAATATTTGCGGAATCTCAATTGCAGCTCGCGGTCGGTTATCTCTGTAACTTTGAGATGAGGCTCGTACATAGTCTGGAGAATTCCTTCAACCTGAAGAGTGGGATTGGCGGCTTCGTGGATCCACTCAAAATACTTGAACAGTTTTTCAATTCCCTCAAGTGAAAAGTGTCCCGACTTGACCGGAATAAGCACGGAATCCGCACACGTAAGCGCGTTCGTAGTGATTCCCCGTAAGAACGGCGGCGTGTCGACAATAATATAATCGTAGTGTGGCACCACCTGACGCAGGACGTTTTTCATCATTGTTCTATTCTCGGCGAGTCGAAGCAATCGCTCTTCCATCTGCGTCGTCCGGACGTTGCACGGAACAAAATCCAAAAACGGGATTTCCGTCCTCTGTATCACCTGACTCAGCGAATGCATGAAATTAAACACTTCGTAGAGCCCGCTGGTCTGTCGCTCCTGAGTGAACCCTAGAGACATGCTGCATGCACCGAAGGGGTCGCCGTCGACGAGCAGCGTTCTTTTTTCGTACACGGCGAAACTTGCTGCAAGGTTGACAGCTGTCGTGGTTTTTCCGACGCCACCCTTCGGGATGGCTATGGCGATAATCTTGCCCACGCCTGCGCTAATAAATCAATTGAGAATAAGAAATGAGTAAGACAACAGGGATGAAAAAGTCAATGGAAGTTAATATACCGGCGGATAACTATCAAGTAGCGCGTGGACATCCGGAGTCGCCACGAAACCTCTGCTACAGAAGCAAGGTTGTCGAGTTTCGAGATGGGCTCAAATGACTTTACCGAGGACATACCCAAGAGTAATTCCGACCACGAGGGTGACTGTGATGACCCTATGATTCAGCACGTCTTTGCTGTACCCTCTTTTTATGGCCACTGCAGAAGCCAAATAGCCGATTCCATTAATAATCCAGATGAAGGGAAGGGCCAGAACCTTTGCGACGATTGGCCCAATAAGTGGAACCAGAGCTATCCACGCAACGAGCGCGCCGAACGCCTGTCCCAGGAAACCGACGAGAATGACAATTGCCCCAACAATGTGCTCGTCGATATTGAAATAGAGGCCGACAGTCACAAGAAGAGCGATAACGAGCCAGGAGAAAATTGCGTTGCTGTAATTGTAAAGAAAGGATTTCAGTTTTTGGAGGGCCATGTCAGAGTACGGAGACAGACACCGAAGCGAGAACAGCACCGTCCGACATCAGGAGTTGGCCCAGAAGTTTATCTCCTGTCACTACCTGGGCTACACCTTCGGGAGTTCCCGTAAACAATACATCGCCTCGTTCAAGCGAAATGGCCTGTGAAATGTACGAGATGAGTTCCTCAACCTTGAAGATAAAATGTCGGGTGTTTGAGTTCTGACGGATTGAACCGTTCACGGTGAGCCGCAGGTCGAGGATGTTCGGGTCTTTGACGCCGGAAGCAGGGACGAATTCCGAAAGAGGCGCAGAGGTGTCGAATCCTTTTGCGAGCGTCCAAGGAAGGCTCTTCTTTTTTAACTCTGCCTGAACATCTCTGAGCGTCATATCCAACCCGACCCCGTAACCGGCAACGTGTGTGAGTGCAGTTTCCCGTGGAATATCTTTTCCACCTTGCCCGATGAGCACCGTCAGCTCCACCTCGTGGTGGACGTCTTTGGAAATCGCAGGGATGACGACGGTTCCGCCATCGGGTATGATTGCAGTCGAGGGTTTCAGAAAAATAACGGGAGATTCTGGAAGGTCCGCCTTCATTTCCCTTGCGTGCTCTGCATAGTTTCGCCCGACGCAGAGGATCTTGCCCACGGCGAAGGTTTCGTTCGAATTGTGAAGTCTGACGGTATGCATCGGAGAAATTTCCATCAATATAGCGAAGGCGGCTGTGAGGTGCAATATGAGCAAAAACTTGTTCAAAGAGAGAAAAAAAATTATCTTGATGTCGGAGATGAGGGTTTCAGTATGCGCGGCTGGGAATTCGGTCACAAGCACTTAGAGCAGACATCGGACGGTTTGAGCGTGGAAACGTACAAGAAATCGGGCGTCGACATCGACACAGGAGAAGAACTCGTTCGACGCATCAAAGGTCCAGTGAGGTCGACGTTCAACAAGAATGTCCTCGGCGAGATAGGACTCTTCGGCGGGTTCTATCGCGCGCAGTTTGACGGAATGAAAAGGCCCGTACTCGTTTCCAGTGTTGACGGTGTGGGAACGAAACTGAAAATTGCGTTCGCCCTCAACAGGCATGACACAATTGGCCAGGACCTTGTCAACCATTGCGTGAACGATATTCTTGTTTGCGGCGCAAGGCCGCTGTTTTTCATGGATTACTTTGCCACCGGAAAACTCTCCGCCGACGTTGCAGAACGCGTCATCAGAGGGTTTGTGAAGGGATGCAAAGAGAATGATTGCGCCCTTATCGGTGGCGAAACCGCGGAAATGCCGGGCATGTATCTCAGCGGCGAGTATGACATTGCCGGTACGGTTGTCGGAATCGTCGATGCGCAAAAAATCATTGACGGGCGAAAAGTGCGCAGAGGCGACGTTCTCATCGGCATACCCTCGAACGGACTGCACACAAACGGATATTCTCTTGCGCGCAAAGTACTGCTGGAAAAATATTCACTGCACACCAATGTCGACAAAAAGGGGAAGACACTCGGGGACGACCTTCTGACAGTTCA
>CAYNRS010000076.1:0-7197 GCA_964399565.1 uncultured Ignavibacteriaceae bacterium | reverse complement strand
TCCGCGAGCCATCTTCCAGGCAATGCGGCCCGTCTTCAATGATCTTGTCAGCGACGGCATCCCGACTTGCGAGTATACCGTCTTTTGCGATTGCGAAATTCATGACTCTCTCCTGTTTTTCGTTTGAATATCTTCTCTTTGAAAATCAACCTTTGCCATTTCAGCGTATGTCTCGCGGGCGCGAATCACCCTGCACATTCCGTTGCGAACTGCGACTATTGCAGCGCGAGGAAAGCCAAACGATGATTCCAGTGCAAGGAAATAAGCTCCAGTATCCATGACGGCAAGTATTTCCCCTTTTTCGACCCTCGGCATGAGCTTGTTCCTGTACACAATGTCTCCCGCAAAACATGCCGGACCGATGATGTTAACTTTTTCAGTGGTGGGCCTGTGGACATCATTACACAAAAGCACGTCATGGCTTTCGTAGTATGTCGGGAGCGTTAGGGTGCCCAGTCCCCCGTCTGTGATAATCCACTTGCCAACGCCCTTGCGTTCCTTCATGCGATGGATGCCAAGGAGTAACAATTGGTGCGGGCTGACAATGCAGCGCCCTGGTTCATAAATGAGCTCCGGTAAACAGTGAGGTCCAAGATGTTCGAACACGGCCTGAGAGATTTTTCTCATGAATTCCCGGGGATGAGTAGATGCGCTCTTATCTGGAGTCGACGGATTCATTCCGAAAATCTGATACCGAAACATTTCCTGAGCTGTAAATTCTGAACTCGTCATTGATGCAAAACCACCGCCGACGTCAAGCACACGAATGAATCTTCCACATTGCCGTACGACCCGCGCCAATCGGGAAAGGCACTGAAGAGCATCTGCATAGTCTTGTGAAAAACGAATACCAGTCCCGAGGTGAAGGTGGAACCCGTGGAACTCGATGCCTCGGAGACCTGTCAGCCTGCCAAGAGCTTCCTCAACCTCACCGCCCTTGAGATCCAAACCAAATGCGCATCCGACACGACTGCCCGTTGCCGAACCATGATTCATTCCCCGCGGAACAAAATCTGGATTTACGCGCAAGAGGATCGCTACTCTGCGCGCCGAGGCCTCCGCAATACCATTGAGGTCTTCCATTTCATCGATGGAATCGACGATGACAAACCTCACAGAAGCGTCGACGCATTCTTGAAGAAACTCCGGCGTCTTGCACGGCCCATTCACAATGATTTCGTTGCCTGTGAAACCAAGTATTTGAGCTAATGCGAGTTCAAATCCTGTCATGACTTCAGCTCTGAACCCGGCATGCTGCATGATTTCAATGACGGCTGGAGTGGAGTTACATTTGAAGGGATAATGCACGGTAACTTTCCCGGGATATTCTTGTTGTGCCACGTTGTAGAATCCCGTAGCCTCATGCTCAAGCCCTTCTTCTTCGAGAACGTGCAATGGCGTACCATGCTTTTGGGCTAACTGAACGGCCCTTACATTGCCGATCATCAACTCACCGAAGTGGCCGACTTTGAGATTCCAGGCATCCGGTGTATTCTGGGTGTGGTTTTTCATTTCGATGCAGGTAACGATTTTGAATAGATTACGAACTCCTTGTCTTTCTCAAGGCCAAAGTGTTCGGCAGCCCGTATCGAGAGTTGGTTGTCCGGGGACATCCATGTAGTTTCCAGAGAGTCGTAGTGAACAGCGATCCGGCAAAGAGCATCAAAAAGAAGCTTGTGCACTCGGGTTTTTTGGTATCGTTTTTTGATACCGACAGCGTACACAATGAGATTCCTTACCCTTTTTCTTTTCATTTGGTAGTTCAAAAACTTCAGTGGGCCCACTTTTCCCTTGAGCGAACGCAAGAGCGGGTTAACGTCCGGGATGCATTCCAACACTCCGACCGGCTCTCCGTTTCTTTCCACAATGGTAATGAGGTTCGGATAAGTCACGAGGTTCAAGAATTTTGCCGAAAACAGGTACTCTTCCTGGCTCAGGGGCAGAAAGTGCCAGTTATGCTCAAAGGCATCGTTGAATACTTCGCGGATTCTCTCGAGTTCGGCTTCGAAATCCTTTTTGTCGAAGGAACGGACGACATAGTCTCCGCATGAGGAGGAATCCAAAGACTCCGCATGATGAGCAAGGATGAATTCGTGAATTCCCGGGTTTTTCCTCGTGTGAACCCACTTGATTGGGCGAAAACCGGCACTCTCACACAGGCGGAGGTAGTATTCAGGGTTACACGGTTGAAAGAACGCCGGGGCGGTATCGAATTCGTTTGCCTGGAAGCCGATTTCGGAGTAATGGTTCGGGTTCAAAGGTCCTTCGATGCTCTCGGCGCCGGATTGCGCCGCGTATTCTTGAGCTCGTGCAAAGAGTGCATCAACAGCATCCTTGCTGTCAAAGGCTTCAAAAAAACCGAAGAAGGCCGGCCTTGACCCGTATTTTTGCCAGTGTGAACGGTTTATTACAACCGCCACCCGAGCAACGCAAAAGCCGTTCTGATAACAGGCAAACATCTTAATGTTCCCGTCTGCGAAGTAAGGATTCTTTGCGTCGTCGAGGACTCTTCTCACTTCTGAAGTAATCGGTGCCACCCAGTGCGGACAATCCCGATAGACCGCATGCGGAAGTCGAAAAAAATCGCTCATGGTTCTCTTGTCAACGACTTCAAGAACTTCCAGCCTCACGTGCATTCCCCTTTCGAATCTGTTCAACGACGTAATTGTCGTAGATGAATGACAAATCTCTGAAGTGAAGCTCCCGGGCAAGCGGCCGTAAAGATTCGATCGTTCCTGCAAGGGACGCCGGCCTTTCTCTCGGCACCAGAAGATTCCTGTACGTTATTCTTGCCCTGTTTTTGCTCACTCGGACTATTTCCTTGAGCACCTGCTCGTAATTTTCCGGCGACATCCACTCGAAAATATTCGTGAAGTTGAATTTCGACAAAGTGTTCGACGGAAGTGACTGGAAGAATTCTTCACACGAAGCTGTGACAACTTCAATTTTGTTCAGCCTGCCGCGGATTGATGTGAAATGTTCCCTCCATAAATACGGGGGCAGATGAGCTTCGTCGTAGTAACGGCCAAGAAGGATATAGGAGAGGAAATAGTTGTCTCTCGCCGGCAGCTCTGTCATTGCGTGTTTCACCTTGTTCGCAAAGTTCTCTCCAAATGAGAAAGACGAATCGAGATAACGGAAGAACGCTTTGTCGAACACAAGGGTCATCACGGTGCGGCTCAAAAGAATCCTTGTGAACAACCACCACAGCGGTGTCTCCCATTTTTCCTGGTAGAACCGATGGCGCTCGGATAAATCCTGAATTTCAAAGAACTTTTCGAGTGTGGCCTGTCCGATCAATCGTCCAAGCCATCGTCTCAGCATTTCCATGTAGGCTTCGTATCGCCCGCAATGAATGATCCCTGCCTCGATCCTTTCCGCCTCCTCATCCCAGTATGTTCGACTTTCAGGTTTTAGCCCTTCCCTGACTTGAACGTACAGCTCCTGACGCCGGCTCGAGGTCCTTACCCCCATGAATTCAAGCATCTCGCCATATGAAAGAGATCGGAATGCCGCGATTTTGAGATCGAGGAGATAGCTCTGATGGATGTTGGCATCGAGCGCAATGATCTTCTTTGGGTTGTCGATGAGGAAGGCCAACGTGTTGCATCCGCCTGAAGTAATGGAAAACACAATGTCATCAGGCTGAATATGCAGGGCCGCACGATCAAGCTCGGGGTCCTCCCAACATTGGGCGTAGAGGATATCATCGAACACTTTTTGGCGTTTTTGTTTCGGAAAAGGCTTTTGTTCTTTCTCCCGAGTCGACGCCGGCAGCCCTTTTTTTGTGTGTAGCACAGCCCAATCCAGCACGGCCGGCAATCCGATAAACACTGCGTCTGTGAATCGTCCGGTGAATGCAGAAACGACAAATCCTGGTATAAAAAGCAAATACAAAGCGTTATTCCTGATCCCATCTTTGTTCATGGTGATGTGTCCAAGTGACCGTAGGAAAACTCGTGTGCGAGTGATGTCCGGAATGAGCCTCGGTATGCCGGCTGCAAATCTCTGATAATCTTCTCCGAATCTTTCGGCCAACGAGGCTTCTTCGTACAAAATGAGCTGAACGTAATGCGCAGAAAAAAGTAACGGCAGAATGAGGCCCGCTGATGGCAAGCAGAATGTAAACCCTACCATCGCAATCAAATCGGCGAGATAGATGGGGTTTCTGACCAGACCGTACGGGCCATCCGTCATCAGAGCATCATTCTTCACTTTGAAGGACATCACACGATGAGAACTGAGAATTGAACCAGCCCACATGCGCAACGTCGAGGCCGCTATCATAAAGAGAGAAGCTGCCAAAAATCCTGTTGTTTTCGATGTTTGCGGGTCGACCTGAAACCAACTGCCAACAGAAACGAAAACGGAATTCGTCTGTTTAAGCACAACGTAGGAGATCAAGCAAACTGAAAGAACCAGAGAAAGTGAAATGAAAATCCTGGCTTCGAATTCCCATTTTCGTATTTGCACAATTGCATTATTCATTAAAAGCCCTCTTCCTTGCAGGAACTCTCACCGGGAGAATCCGGGGAATTACTTCGACACTGCACGGCATTGCGCCCAGGAGTTCTCCGTCTGCTTCGAGCAAAACCGGCTCCGACGCTTCAAGAGATACCGACTTAACTCGACGATAGGTGAAATAATCGGTTCCAACGTGTTTACCGGAATAGATCAAGCTGAACGACTGGAGCCGTTGCACAACTGTCATCTCATGCATCAGGAGAAGATCCAGGTATCCATCGTCCATCATCGCACCGGGAGCGAGATTCATCCCCCCACCGGTGTAGGCTCCGTTTGCAATGACGACGCCGGTGAATCGTCCTGAGATCGCTCGTCCGTCCGCTCGAATTGTCATCGATTGATTCTTGTGGAAGAAAACAGTCCTCAGCGTTGCATACCCAAACGCCACCTTGCCACCCAGGGCCTTGTGATTCAATCCCACTTGTTTCACAACAGCGCCTCCTATACCTGCCTGGCATTCGTTCAAGAAATATCGAAAGACGTTCCGGCCGCCTGCATTCGCAAATGCCACGCGCCCCAAATCAACCAGGAGAACTTGTCCGTTCCAGAAGTGATCGAGCTGCGCTTTCAACGAACCCTGGACTCCCAAACTTTGTCCAAACCCCTGGCCTGTTCCATTGCTCAGAACGCCAAGTTGACATTCAGGATTAACCATGTGTCCGTTCGAAAAGAAACCATTCACGACTTCCTGAATTGTTCCGTCTCCTCCTACCGCCAAAACAGCTTCGCACCCCCGATCAATGGCAGTTGCTGTCAGCCGGGTCGCCTCTGACGGTTTCGTCGTTATTGAAAAAGAGCACTCGCCATTCGCCGTTTCCCGAACAGCCCGGATAATGTTGTCAAGCTGTTTTCCCGTTCTGCCTCCTGCCGATGCCGGATTGATGATGACGTGGAGAGAACCGGGTTTCATTGCTTTCAGCGTTTCACGAAAGTTGGATGCCTGTCTCGCCGAGCATTTCATCAATGGTTACCTTCAGTCTTCCCATGCTCGTCTCGAGCTCCATAATCGGTGCGCAACCGATGATGAGATTGCCGACGGAATTCACAGCCGAAATCCATTCGACGAGGCGACGATAAATGTCACGTGAAACAGCAAGGAACACCGGCTTCCTTCCGGTTTTTTCACGGAACATTCTGACTCTTTCATTGATTGTTTCTACTGCGTCAAATGATGCTTGCATGATTTCCTCCTCATTCGCTAAATGTTGCCAGTAAGTGTTACCTTAAACAGAATTGGTGGGCCTCCAATCCAATTTTGGTCCTCGACACTTAGCCCCGACAGAATGAGTCCCGCCTGGACTCCCAAGGACACAAGGCTGTGTATCGGCATCGTGATGCCGGCTTGAAGTGAATTGCGAACATAAGCCTCCGGCACTTTTCGCTCCTGCTTCAAACCATCAGCTGGACCGAACAATGACATTACCGGGACTTCAATTGTTTCCAGCCACGCCGCGCAAACAACCCCAACACCTGCTGAAACCTCAATGTTCTTCAACCTCCAATGTCCCTCGACGACAGGCCACAGCACCAGCGATCCACCTGATCCAAGAGCATTTGTCGCAGATGGGTAGAACTCCAAAGGTGTTGCAATGAAAACCCGGCATTCGTTTCCGATCCGCCCAACTTCCGCTTTTGAATGAATTCCAAAGACTATACCCTTGGGCAAAAGAGCTCCATGAATTCCGATTGTTAGATCCTTGGTAAGTTCATAGGACACTCCTGTCTCAAACTTGCTTAGAGTGCCTGCGGCCACGCTCAGTGACACCGGGCTGATGCTATCAGTCTTTCCAGTGCTTTCTACGCGAACTTGAGAATGCAAATCGAAGGTAAACGTCAAATGCACCGCAAGAAGAGTGAGAAGAAACAGCGATTGAGATCTGAATCTTTTTTTGTGCTCGGCCTTTTTCATTTTCAAGCTGCTCTCCGTACTCTTTTTCCCCAATTGCACCAGATGCAATAGCGAAGGATGGCAGATCCGTATTCGACGAAGGTCGGGTTGACGACTCCGCTGCCCCGAAGTGCAGCAATCGTATTACTGTTGTCAAACGTCCTTCGCACAAACAAGTATGGCTCGTAGATGTCCATTGCCCGACTAAATGCTTTATTCTGCGAACCAACGAAACTTTTCCCTACTCGGTAGAAAAAGGATGGTATGAAGGTGATTCTCCGAGGGGAGCGATCGCCGGAAATGGAACGGAAATAATCCAGGGCGAAATCCGCGACGTCACGCAACGTGCTTGTCCGTTCTCCCGCAGTAAGGTGATAAACCTGTCCGGCCTTTGCGTTTGAGAGAAAGAAAATGTGGTGAAGAGCGTCGCACACATAGTCGATCGGCACGACGTCCACGGGAGTATCAGGCGATCCAGGAATAACATTCAGGGTGCCGTTTTGAAGCAGCCTCAACATTGGATACAGAACATTGAAACAAGGAGTTCGACCTGTTTTTGAATCTCCGACAATGATACTGGGCCTGAAGACCATTATTGGCATGATCTTCATCAAGCTTTTCACATATGTATCGGCCTCGTATTTTGATTGCTCATAAGTATTGGAGAAACCATCTGGCCGGGGGTCATCTTTTTCGCGTATTGTTCCGGAACATTTCCCGGAAACATAAGCCGTGCTTACGTATGCCGCACGTTGAAGTGAACCGGAATGATAGGCTTGCAAGGC